>DAOWHW010000009.1 GCA_030641225.1 archaeon
ATAAAAATAAAAAATTATTTCAATGCTCTGAAAGCTGCATTAATTGAATCTTGAGGCCAACCAGCTTCTGCTAATTTTTTTCTGATTTCTGCTCTTGTTGCTCCTGTAGCAAGTGCATCTTTTATATAACTAGTTAATTCAGAATAAGCTGTTTTTTTCATTCCTGTTCTTGCCCCTGCTCTTTTTGGTTGCATAACAAATTTTTGCACAACTAGAATGACTATTGCTATAACAACAAGTCCTGCTATCAACCAAATAAGCCAACCAAGATTACTAGGTTTTTCTGCTGGTACACATGTTCTTTCTTCATCAGGTACATAACTACCAGAATAAGTTGGATCACAAGTTCCTGTTAAAGTGCAAGTTCTCTGCTGGATTCCTGTTTTTGGACAGACTGTTGGTGTCCATTGTGTACAATCCCAATCATTACTAGTGCAAGCCAAAATACCACAAGACTGACTTTCAGTTTCTATCTCTTCCTTCACTGCTGGACAATCTTCTGTGCCAATATAAGTATAGTATGAGGTTCTTGTTCTTGTTTGTAATCCGGCAATACAGTCAGACCAGTCACTCCAATTAGTTGCATTTGTCCAATTATAATCTATATCAATGCATTCAGTTAGCTCAGGTTCTTCACCTACATAAAATGTCTGAGAAGTTTCGTACATTAAAATTGCTTCACAATTCTCCCAATTATTTTGTTCATTACACTCATCATAATACCATGATGGTTTATATGCTACCTGCACATCAAACTTATAAGTACCATTTTCTGCTGGTGCTTTAATATGTAATCTATCAAAGTTTACCTCATAAATGTTATTCCAATCACGACAAGAATATATAGGTGATGAGGATGAAGTATCTGTACATGCACTGTATCCCTTACCAACGCCATCGCCACCAACATAACAAAGATCATCAAGACCAAAGACAGAGCCATCTGAAACAAATTGGCAGTTATCTTCAACCTTGTTGTATTTACCAGGTGTTGTTGATTGTAAGATAAACTGTCTTAGAGTAAAGGGCGCACTCTGTGTACATTTAGACCAACATTCATAACCTTGTTTACACTCTAATTGACCATAGTAATCATCATAACCTGTTCCTTCTAAACAACATTTCTTTGTGCAAAGATTAGTTGTTATTTCTCCTGTTTTTGTTAATTTAATATTATCCCAATAAACTTTCTGTCCAAACCAATCCTCATTAACATCTTTATATCCATGAGAGATTAATTGAATCTTTGTAATAACATCGGTAGTAGCACTAGTAGGGAAATGAATAGCCCATTTATCACACAAATTTATATTTTCATTAAACCAATCTGATTCTATATCTTCAGTTGATGCTTCCCATTTATGTTTTTGTGTAGGGGATGGATCAAAAGTGCTTCCAAAAGGTTTATAGTAATAATGTAAATTATTTCCATTTTCACTTGTTATAACAATTTCAAAATACCATGGTTCACCAGTATATGAGTAGTATGTAGAAGACCATTCTAGCTGAGCATCTTCTATTCTTTTTGTTTTTGGAACAGCAAAAGTTAATTCTGGTTCATATGCTGCTGAATTTGAAGAATATGCGACTTTTTTTGATTCATTAACTATTCCATCAGTTCTGCCACAAACCTTCATTTTCCTATCTTCAAGTTCTTGATAGATTATAGCATGTGTTTCTTCAGCTGTTGGTAACATGTCAAGACTGTCTGTATAAGCAGAATAATCAGATTCAAAGTATGCCCCACCAAATTCAAGACCCATTGCTGTTGGTAACACACCATTGACTGCATAAGAGCCTACACGCCAATCAGGTCCCAAATTATCTCTATTTCCACTTCTTTCAAAACCACTATCTAAAATAGCTTGTTTACAGGATTCTGGATAAATTCTGCAACACATTGTTTCTGGATCATAATCCTCTACTTCACATTCCTTTGTTTCTTCATTCCATTTATGCCAAGAAACTGTCCTGCCATTTGGACAGACATATTTTTCAGAACACTTAACAGCATCTTCTACTATAATCTTATAAGTTATAATTGTTTGTGCTGGTAATACGTCATCTTCTTCTAGCTGTAATTTTATACTTCCATCAAGAAATTCATTAGGATCAAGAACCTTTTCTTCAAGTGTACTTGACAGAATAGAAGCTCCCATAAATCCATAATTTAAATCTCTTGGTGGCTCTGCTCTAAATAAAACCATTATTGCTATGATAGCGAACACAAGAAATAAAGCAAGAAAAATCTTTTCTTTCTTTTCTTTGTTATTATAATGCATTTTTATGCTAGTCTTAGAAATTTTTGTTTTTCGTTGCCTCTTTTTCAGTTTTTTAACCATTTTTTTAATTTAAATTTAATATAAAGAGGATGATTTGAATATTTAAATAGGTTTCGGAATATTCATAATCACATTACAATAAAAAATAAATATCCTGCAATGTTTTTTATGATTAAAATGAATTTATTTAAAAAAACAGCAATATTTTTATCTCTTCTTACATTTCTATCACCATTATATGCACAAAAACAAAATCAGAATAAAGAAATACCAAAATATTCTTACTCAATTAGTTGTCTTTTAGGTATTGCTTCCTCTCCAAATAAGTGGGGAGAATGGGGAAATTCTATTACTAAACTAAATAATAATTTTTTTCTTAAAACTAAGTGGCCAGATACTTGTTTTTGGAAGATAAAAGGAGAAAAATATTTTCATAAAGGTGAATATTCATTTGAAGTTGACTTTGGGGTGATGTTTCCACAAAAACTTAAAGGAAAAAGTAGTGTAGAGTTTTTAAAAAATGATGAACCATACATAATCTTTAATCAATATGTTAATGAAAGATTTTATAGATATGATCTTGACTTCAAAGTATGGCATAATTTTCTAACCAAATCAGGGTCTCTCTCTTTTGGAATAGGGGCTGGAGTTGTTTTTAAAGGGGGGAATATTGATGTAGGCTCTACTTCTATAAATGTTGCTTCAGAAAATAGAGAAGAATTATCGCATTGCCATGCAAATTCTACTTACTATGGGGCTGGATTAAAATATGAAATTTCAATAGCTTCAGACTGGAAACTATTTTGGGATTATTATCTTTCTACGTGCTTTTCTTATTGTCCGTGGGGCGAGGCTCCTATAAAGAGAGTAAAGTATAAAGCAGATTTATTTAATTCAAATTTTAAACTAAAAGAAGAAAGAGTGTATGAGACAACTGGCTCAACAAGTTTTTTTATTGGTCTAAAGAAAAAAATTGGAAGATAAAAAGATAACCTTTTAAAATACGTGTTCTTTTTATTTATTATAGAATATAAATATAAAATGTTAGATATTCATAAGATTGAAAAAAAGTGGCAGAATTATTGGGAAAAAGAAAAAATTTACAAATTTAACCAAAAAAGCAAAAAAAAGATTTTCTCGATAGATACTCCACCTCCAACAGTATCAGGAAAAATGCATATGGGTCATGCTTTTTCTTATGCTCAGATGGATTTCATAGCCCGTTATAAAAAAATGCAAGGCTATAATTTATTTTATCCATTTGGAACAGATGATAATGGTTTACCAACTCAACGTCTAATAGAATCAGAAAAAAAAGTTAAAGCCCAAAATATGAAAAGAGAACATTTTATCAAACTCTGTTTAACAAACCTGGTTTCAATAAGAAAAAAATATATAGAAGATTTCAAAAAAATTGCATTAAGCTGTGATTATGATATTTTTTACTCAACAATAAATGATCACTGTAGAAAAATTTCTCAATTGTCTTTTATTCAATTATATAAACAAGGAAGAGAATATAGAAAAGAAGCTCCTGTTATTTGGTGTCCTGAATGCCAAACAGCAATTGCACAGGTTGAGCTCGAGGACAAAGAATTAACTACAGAGCTTATTGATGTTGTTTTTCAAATAAATAAAAAAAATATTATTATTTCAACAACAAGACCTGAGCTATTAGTAGCTTGTGTAGCCATTTTCGTCCATCCAAATGATAAGAGATATAAAGAACTAATTGGAAAAAAAGCTGCTGTTCCTTTATTCAAATTCAAGGTTCCAATTCTAAAAGATCTTAGAGTGGATATGGAAAAAGGCACAGGAATTGTGATGTGCTGTACTTTTGGTGATCAAACAGATGTAGACTGGTATAAAGCTCATAAGCTGCCTTTAAAGACAGCCTTAACAAAAGATGGTAGAATGACTAAATTAGCAAAAAAATATAGTGGTTTAACAATTAAAGAAGCAAGAAAAGAGATTATTCAAGATTTAAAAAAACAAAATCTAATAAAAAAACAAAAACAGATTACCCATGTAGTTAATGTTCATGAAAGATGTGGAACACCAATTGAATTCATTCATTCTAAACAGTGGTTTATCAAATATTTAGATCTCAAGAAAGATTTTCTAAAAAATGGTAAACAATTAAATTGGTATCCTAAATTCATGATTAATAGGTTAGAGAATTGGATAAAAGGTTTGCAATGGGATTGGTGTATCTCAAGACAAATACCTTTTGGAATCCCTTTTCCTGTTTGGTATTGTAAAAAGTGTGATGAGGTAATTTTAGCAACTCCAAATCAGCTGCCTGTTGATCCATTAATAGAGAAACCACCAATTAAAAAATGTAAATGTGGCTCAACAGAATTTATTCCAGAAAAAGATATAATAAATACGTGGGCAACATCATCATTAACACCACAACTGGCAGTGCAATTAATGCCAAAAAAATTATGGAAAAAATTATTTCCCATGTCTCTAAGACCACAAGCACATGACATTATCTCATTCTGGTTATTTAATACATTAGTCAAGTCACAATTACACTATAAAAAGAACCCTTGGAAAGATGTTATGATTTCTGGATGGGCTCTTGATCCAAAAGGAAAAAAGATGTCAAAATCTCGTGGCAATGTTATAGAACCTCAAGAAATAATTAAAAAATATTCTGCAGACTGCCTTAGATTCTGGGCCTCATCTTCCAAATTAGGAGAAGATCTTCCATTCCATGAAAAAGAACTAGTTTCTGGAAAAAAGTTTATAATAAAAATGTGGAATGCATCTAAATTCGTCTTCATGCATTTAAAAGATTATAATATAAAAACAAAAAAACCAAAATTAGAAACAATAGATAAATGGCTCCTGTCAAAAATTAACAAGATAATCAAGAACTCAACAGCTTATTTTGAAAGATATGAATATTCAAAAACAAAAGCAGATGTAGAAAACTTTTTTTGGAACATTTTTTGTGATAATTATCTCGAAATAATAAAAGATAGGCTATACAATCCAAAAACCAGAGGAAAAGAATCAAGAAAAGCTGCACAATTTACTCTCTACACAACATTATTAACAATTCTCAAGTTAATGGCACCAATAATGCCACATATTACTGAAGAAATCTATCAACAATATTTCAAAAAATATGAAAAAATAAAGAGCATTCATACAAGTGAATGGCCAAAATACAATGCTAAAGCCATAGATAAAAAAATAGAAAAATTGGGAGACAAGGCAATACAAATTGTAGCAAAGGCAAGACAATATAAAACAAAAAATAAAAAATCTCTTAAAACTGAAATTATTCTTACATTAGAAAAAGAAAAAATAAAAGAACTAAGCGATTTTATGCAAGACATCAAAGCAGTTACAAATGCAAAAGAAATTAAGCAGGGTAAATTTAGTATTAAATTAAAATGAAAGAAGCAGAAAAGCAAAAATTGAAGAGTATTGTGGAAGAATTAGAAAATTATAAAGGCAGACATACAGAACTCATCACAGTCTATATCTCTGCTGGAGCTAATATTAATCAGACAGGCTCGCAATTAATTTCAGAGCAAAGTACTGCACAGAATATTAAAAGTAAGACTACTAGAAATAATGTTATTGATGCTTTGGAAAAAATAATTAGACATCTTAAACTTTATAAGAAGTTGCCAGAAAATGGTCTTGCGATATTTTGTGGGAATGTGAGTAGAAAAGAAGGCCAGCCAGATATAAAATTGTGGGCTATAGAACCACTACAACCACTCAGAGTTAAGTTTTATAGATGTGATCAGACCTTTGTTCTTGAGCCACTTAAAGAGATGCTGGCTGTTAAAGAAATTTATGGGTTAATAGTTATTGACAGAAAAGAAGCAACTTTTGCCTTGCTCGAAGGTAAAAGTATCAGAATTCTTAGACATTTGACAAGTGGAATTCCTGGCAAACAAAGAGCAGGTGGTCAATCTGCCTTGCGTTTTGAAAGGCTTAGAGAAGGGATGAAAAAAGAGTTTTTTAGGAGAGTATCAGGGGGTGCAAAAGAAGTTTTTTTTAATAGACCCAAACTCAAAAGTATTATTGTCGGTGGTCCTGGACCAGCTAAAGAAGACTGGCTCAAAGAAGGACAGCTTATAACTGCTTTGAGAGATAAAATTATAGCTGTTAAAGATATTGGCTATGCAGATGAGCATGGTATCGAACTTCTTGTTGAAGCTTCCTATGATGTATTGGCAAAGCAGGAGATTATAAAAGAGAAGGCTCTTCTTGAAAAGTTTTTTAATACGCTAGGGAAAGAGCCTGAAAAAATAACTTATGGTCTTGAAAATGTAAAAAAAGCGCTTGAAAGGGGTGCTGTTGAACTACTTCTTGTTTCAACATCTACTGACAGAAAGACTATTGAAGATCTCGAAAAGAAAGCAAAAGCAATTTCTGCTGAAGTTCATTTTGTATCAGAAGAAACAAATGAAGGAATACAATTTAAAAATCTTGCTGGAGTAGGCGCGATATTAAGATTTGCCATATGGAATAAATAAAACAAAAATGGATAAAGAGAATAAAAAAGAACAAGAACTACTAGAGAAAGTAGAAGCATGTCTTTTTCTTGCAGCCCGTTATCTCAATATAGATGATATTGTTAGATTCACAGGAATAAATCCCCTTATGCTCAGAGAATTAATAACTAAATTAAAAACCAAATATAATGAAAAAAATGGAGGTGGTTTAATTATTTTAGAAAGAAAAATAGAAAACAATAAAGAAT
>DAOWHW010000033.1 GCA_030641225.1 archaeon
AATTGTATGACAATTTCCATCAACTGCACAATAATATTCTTTTACATAACTACCTGAACAACTATCTAAATGTCCTCCTTCAGAATCAGTGCATGTTCCTACAGAATAAAAGTTTAATCCTCCATCACTATCAGAACATGTTTTTTGAGCTACTTGAAGTGGTGTCATTTGTTGAGCTTGAAGTGGTGTCATATTTTGTTGACTCTGCTCAATACAGGCACCATTATAACAGCTCTCAGTACAGAGGTAGTTCATAGATAAGCAATTGTTGTTATCACATGCAAACTCTCGTAAGGTTGTAGTATCTACACAAAAATCAGTGTATTGTCCATTATTTCCAGAACAAGTTCCTTTGACATATATACTCCATCCGCCGTCACTATCTGTACAATCTGTCTGAACTTGTTTTGTAATTCCAAAAAGTCTTTCCCAGAATGTTGGTTGCACATCACTAATAGTTACAGAACTTGTAGCTTCTGGTGATGGTTCTATAGATTCTGATTCTGTGATTGTGGGTTCTGCATGATATGTGTCTTGTTCTTGTGTAACAAAACCTGTTATTGATGGGTTTGCATAAACTATCCCTATAATAAAGCCGAGGAATATAGCAACTACAAAAAAAACCCATAAAAAACGTTTCTCCATCTTTTTATTTATCCTCTTTTATTTTATTTATTTAATATTAGTGTTGATATATTTAATCAAAAAGCCTTTTTATATTTTTGTTTTTATTTATTCCATCGGTGTTCCTGAAAATCTTTGGCCTTTCCCAGGCATTTTTCCTCCAAGTTCTATCGGAAGATCTGCAAATCTAGAACCATACATAGTAAAGTGTTGTGGTGGTAACATCATACCATAACCAGCTGAATAGCCAGCTGGAACTCCATAAACATTTCTTACCTGGTTCCAAAATGGTTGCATCTGCATTCCATTTCCATAGATTTGTGGGCCAAGTGCTTCAAGAGCATAAGGTGTTGGAGATGTTTTCCATGCAGGCACAAGACCACCTGCCTCTAAAACATATTTTCCTTTGTAGCCTGCTTTTTCTAATTCCTTTAGCATTTCTTTTATTGGAATTTCCCCCATCCCTGGAGGTAAATGACTGTCTTCAAAACCAAAATTATCAGTTACATGAACATGCTTTACAAAAGGAGCTATAGCTTTTGATTCTGCAGCCATAATCTTCTTAAATTCTTGTTGGTCAGCTCCAAAACCATGTTTTTTCAAAAGATGTATATGGCCAAGATCCCAGGTAGCACCAATAAACTTTTTTGCTGCTTGCTTTGCTTTCCCTTCACTTATCCCAGATTCTTTAGCTTTTTTAATGAATTCTTCACGACTTTCTTTGATTAATCTTGCAAGATCCTCTCCCCTACTAAAAACTGTTCCTGCAAAGAAATTTTCTAAAGCAATAGTAGGAGCTTTATCACCAAATTTTTTAAAACCATGCAATGCTACATTAGCAATTGTCTCTCTAGTTTTTTCAAGAGCAAAATTATCAGTAGTCTCATAAATCTTTGGAGGATTTTCCTTTACAAGTTTATGGAATCTCCTTATAATATTATCATATCTTCTAGAAGTTTCAAGAGGATTTTTATCCATTAAATTTTTAGTTTCTATTTCAGCTAGATGTTTTTTCATTTGATCTAGTTCATCTTTATGTTCTTTTTTCGTTTGGTCTGGCCAGAATTTCATTGCGTCATTATAAAAAGCTCTCATGTGTGCACCAATATCATCATAAAGTGCTTGCCCCATTTTTAAAACTCCTAAAGCCTGTCTCTGTTCTGGTAATAATTTTTCTTCTTCTATCTCTCCACGTTCCAAAGCTCCTAAAACTGGCTGTACTATTTGAGCACTTTTTTCAATCATCTCACCAGCCCTAATATCTTCAAAAGCAATTGAACCGATTCTCCTATCCCACATTCTCCTATTAGCTTTTTCAAGCTGTTCCTCTGGTTTATACCACACTTCTTTTTTTTCTTCAGGAAGATATTTTTTTTCTCTTGGTATTGCTCCTATCTGTCCTTTTTCTCTATCAATAACATAGATAGCATCTTCTTCTGTGATTGGAACACCCTTAGGTTTAGGAGCTAGTGATGAAGGCACAGCGTCATAACCTACACCTGTTGCATGTATTACAACAGGAATATTTCCTTTTGGACTTAAACCATGAGCTCTTTCAATCATTTGCTTAAATCTTGTTTCTGTTTCTTCTCTACCTGATTCACTCCAGCTTCCTTGAGTAAAACCAGCAGGATTAAGCATAGGACCATGAAATGCAAAATCAGCTCCTGTTAGTTTAGCTGTCTGTCTCATCTCTTCAATTCCACCAATACCTTTAGGCATCTGTTCAAGAACTTGAGGACTCATAGCTTTAATTTCAACTGTTTTTGTTCCCTCACTAAGTCTTGCTGTAACTTCCCTTAATTGAGATCTATCCTCAGCAGACCATGTTTCAGTAGCTATCCTTTCAAAAGGAACTCTATATCCTGTAAAAAGTTCACCATACTCAGGATTAAGAGGACCATAACTTGCTGTATAGAATGATTCAAGTGAACCTGGAGCTGGTTCAAGTGTTGGATATCTTTTTTCAGCCATTCTATTCATCTATCTTTTATCAAGTAATAATATTTTTTATATTTATGTTTTTTTCTTTTTATACTTAATTCTTTTTTCCCAATTTAAGATATCATCTTTATCATATTTAATCATCTCAGCTTGTTTAATTCCTTCTGTTCTGTCAGACTGTCTAAATTCTGAAGGGATTTCTTTAATTTCTTCAGGAATAATTTTCCTTGGCATTAAAGACCTAATCCTTTCCTCCTCATCAAACTTCTTTTTTTCTTCTTTTCTTTCTCCTAAGAAATATTTCTTTTCTTCATCAGCTTTATCGGTAATATCATAATCTTTTCTTCCAGCCAATGGTTCATATTTCTTTTCTGGTTTCTCCTTTGTCGAGATGTCTACATCAGCCAAAGAACTTTCAAGAGAACTTTGTGGCAAGATAGGCAACACAGGTTTTTTTCTTGCAGCAAAATGAGAATGATTTTCTATTGGTTGTTGTTCTTTTATCTCTTCTTTCTCTTTTTTCTTTTCCTTCTCTTTTATCTCTTCTTTCTCATCATGTTCTTTCTTCTCTTCATGATTTTTGTCTTCCCCATTTTTGCCTTTTTTGTCTTTCTCATCTTTTTCTTTTTTCTTCCTATTCTTCTTTCTTTTTTTCTCTCCTTCCATCTTCATTTTCCATTTTAATGAGGAACACGCCATCTTCCTGGAAGTTGCCACTCTGGTTCTTCAAAAGAAGCCATGCCATGACTTTTCTTATAAATATCATAAATCTTGAAACAGTTTCCAGCAGCTTTTGTTTCTGCAAGTGCCCTAATTATAGATTCTTCAAAATTATCTTTTTTGATTTTACCAAGCTCTGGTTCTGGTTTTTTCTTTTTTTCTTTTTTTGGTTCCCTCTTCTCTTTATCTTCATCTTTAGTAAAATAATTTATGTCTTCTAATATTTGTGAAAGACTTTCTTCTGTTATTGTTTCTACTAACTCCAGAGCGTCTCTAAAATCTTCTTTGCTTAGTTCCTTATCAAATACTTTGAATTCATGTTCATTTAAAGCAAAAGCCTTAAAATTAACATCAACACGGCCGCCAAAAACATAATGTGGGGATTGTTGACTCACTCTAGAAGGAATGCCTCTAAATTTAAAGTCAATAAAAATACATGCATAATAATCTCTCTTCAGCTTTAAATTTCTAAATGCCTTGGGAAGATTTTGAGCATCAACCTCGCTAGCCACTTCAATCTTCTTTTTTCCGAGTATACAGAGTTCAAGAAGTGTTGTGCTGAATGCTTTAACTAAGGCCGGCTCTCTTCCTCTCTGTTTCATAATAAGATTTTGAGCCGCCTTAAGATATGGTTTCGCCCATTTTGTATAAAGTTTTAATGATCCAACTTGGCTCTTAAGATAACTTTTTTCTATTTCAAATCTCTTACGTAGTTCAGTTTCACTTCCTTTTTGCCATTCAATAAATTCTGCAACTCTTGGTTTCAAAACTCTTTTGACTCTATCATTTAAATCCATTTTATCCACATCTTCTGGAATCTTAGCGACCATAAAAGCATCTCTAAGAGTTATAAAACCGAGTTGTGTTGTTAAAGCATCAATACTTCCTATACGCTGTTTATCAACTTTCTCAAGCCAAATCTGTTTTAAGCCAAGAACACCAGCTTCTTTTTCATTAATATTTTTGCTATTAGCAAGATCATATTGTTTAAGCCGAATTTCAAATTCTTTAAGATCATAAATCAAATTGATGATTGACTTTATTACCGTATTCACTGAACCCAAAATCTCCATTCCCTTTTGTTGCATTATCGAGGCTCTGCTACTTATATCAGAAAAGTAGCCACTTCCAGGAGAAGCTGCAAAATTATCAACTAGCTTCTCAATATCAAAACCAAGATCATTTATAAAATCAAGAATCCAAAAATAAACTGGCTCGAGCTGATCAGCTGGACTATCATAAACGAGAGAGTGTTCCCACACAGGTTTTTCATATCTAGGATTTATTTTTTTTATAATCTTAAAAATATCAGATACATCTGGAACCTCTTTCCCTTCTTCTGCCATAAAAAAATCAAGCAAGAACGATTTTTATTACTTTCGGTAACAAAAACAAGGGTAATAAAACAAAGATTTAAAAAATCCTTAATACTGTTTATATTATGGTTTTTAGGAGAATATTTAGAAAAAAGAGAGTAGGAAATGCAGCTGTGATTGATCTTGGCAAACTTAATGAATTACAGGAAAAAAATAAGATGTTAAAACAAGCATCCACTGCAACACAAATACAAAACGCCAATGATGTGGGTTTTCTTGGAGCATTAGCTAATGCAGCTAATTCTGGCAGCACAGAACCACCAAGAATTGCAGTTTCAGGACAAACTTTTGAGAAAATGGAAAGACTTCATAAAAGAATTGATAGATTAATAAACAAATTTGAACTTCTGGAAAGGAAAATTGAAAGAATTGAGAGAAGACTTGATTTAAAATATTAGGCAAAAATGCCAAAAGCGACTGAAAAAAATAACAACTGGAAAAAAATCTTGTTTTTTATCTCTTTAGTATTTGCAATTTTTATTTTAGATAGATATACTAAATATATATCATCATTTAAAGAAGGTTGTTTCATTCTATGTATAAAACAATCAAAAAATTTTGGAGCAGCTTTCAATCTCCTTTCAAATTTTGCATGGATCAGAATTTTTTTAATAGTAATTGCCCTAATCGTACTATTTCTAACAGCTTTCTTTTATTTCAAAACAAAAAAATTAATGTTAGTAAACATTGGTCTGGCATTGCTATTCACAGGCACATTAAGTAATGTTTTTGACAGAATTTTTTTTGGTTATGTTATTGATTTTATCACTTTCAGCTTCTTTCCAAGATTTCCAGCATTTAATATAGCAGACATAAGCAACCTTGCTGGAATTATAATTCTGATTTGGGCCTTAATTAAAAAATAAATATTTAAACTGCCCAAACCTTATGTTATAATGGTAAAAGAGGTAAAAATAAAAATAAATGAAAAAAAGATTCTTGCTTATGCTCTTGCAAATGCAATTACTCATAAAGGCAAAGCACAAGTAGGAGCTGTTTTGCCAAAATTGTTTCAAGAAGGTCTTAAGAAAGAACAAATAAAAAGTGTTATTCCAAAAATTCAGAAAATAGTCAAAGAAATTAATTTACTAAGCAAAAAAGAGCAAGAAAAAAAATTTAAGCAGTTAAATAAGTTGGTCAAAAAAAGAAAAGAAAGGAAAGGTCTTCCAAATCTGCCTAAAGCACAAAAAGGCAAGGTTGTGATGAGATTTGCTCCTTATCCATCTGGACCATTACATATAGGAAATGCTCGACCAGCTATTCTAAATGATCAATATGTTAAGATGTATGGTGGTAAGCTTCTTCTTATTATTGATGATACAATAGGAAGTGAAGAAAAACAAATTGTTAAAGAATCTTATAAATTAATTCCTGAAGCCCTTGATTGGCTTGAAGTTAAATACAAAAAACCAGTAATTTACAAATCTAATCGTTTGCATTTCTATTATAAATATGCTGAGCAACTGATTAAGAAAGGTAAAGCATATGTTTGTTTTTGTAATCCAGCTATATTACATAAAAACCGAGTTCAAGGAATGGAATGTGCACATAGAAAAGCAAGTATTAATGAAAATTTAAAACATTGGAAAGAAATGCTGCAAGGTAAATACAAAGAACATCAAGCTATACTTAGAATAAAAACAGATATGAAACATAAAAATCCTGCTTTTCGAGATAGAGTTCTTTTTAGAATAAGCGCAAGAAAACATCCAAGAACAAAAAACAAATACAAGGTATGGCCTCTTCTAGAAATAAGCTGGGCAGTAGATGATTACCTTCTTGGTATTAGTCATATATTAAGGGGAAAAGAATTAATGATTGAAACAGAAATGGAAAAATATATTTTCAATATTTTTGGATGGAAACATCCTGAATTCATTCACACAGGACTTTTACAAATTGAAGGAACAAAATTAAGTAAAAGTAAATCACAGAAAGAAGTAAAGTCAGGTAAATATATTGGTTGGGATGACCCAAGAATTTGGAGCCTTCAATCTTTAAAAAAAAGGGGAATTCTACCAGATGCAATAAGAAATTTTATTTTGCAGTTTGGAGTCACCCAGACAGAAATAAAAGTTCCAATAGAAGCTCTTTATAGAGAAAATAAAAAAATAATTGAATCAAGCAACCGTTATTTCTTTATAATTAATCCAAAAAAAATCACAATAAGAAATGCTCCAAAGATAAAAGTTAAACTTGAGCTTCATCCAGATCATCCAAAGCGAGGTCATAGAAATTTCACTACTGGCCAAGATTTTTACATAACAATAGAAGATTATAAAAGAATCAAAAAAAGTAAAAAATATAGACTTATGAATTTATTTAATTTTTCTGATTTTAAATTTATCTCTCAGAAATATAATCCAAAATTAGAAGCTAAGATGATTCATTGGCTGCCTGTTCAAAAAAATCTTGTTAAAACAGAAATTTTAATGCCTAATGGAAAAATTGTTGTTGGTTTAGCTGAGCCCGATGTTAAGAAACTAAAAATAGGAACAATAATTCAGTTTGAAAGATTTGCTTTCTGTCGCTTAGATCAAAAAGGAAAAGAGAAATTGAGTTTCTGGTTTGGTCATAAATAGAAAATAGGAAACTTTTATAATCCCTAAGTTTTCTAAATTGTCATGCCTAAACAAACTGAAAAACAAGAATTAAAAAATTATACTCTTATAATCTGTGAAAAGCCTAAAGCAGCAATGAGAATTGCTTAC
>DAOWHW010000027.1 GCA_030641225.1 archaeon
AACATTGCACAAATGACTATTTATGTTAATGGCAATGTTGCTTGGTATGGTTACTGCGAACCTTATTCAGGTCCAATCCCATCATCTGAAGAAGAGATGCAAGTTGAGTATTTTGGTGACTATGATTGTTATACATATCAAGTCAATACTCCTGCTCTTGAGAGGGGAGAAAATCTGGATGTAAAGGTTTTATTCAAAGCTAACAAAAACTTGGATGAAGTAAAGGTTCATGCATGGATAAACGGTTATAGAGAAGAGATTGAAGACAAGACTGGTGAATTTGATATATTCAAACATAATCTTTACAGCAAGACTTTGTTCTTGTCAATACCTGAAGACATTGATGCTAAAGACACATATACTCTTCATGTAAAGATTGAGAGTAAAACAGAACTTAGTGGTGTAGATGAGGCTAAGATAGAAACTTTTGTGCAACGTAGTTCTAATCTATTAGAGATATTGTCTATTGATCTTTATGATCACAACAATTTCTACAAAGGAGTTTGCGGTGAGTGTAGTGTTACATTCGAAGCAGGCACAATTCTTTATGCAGATGTTGTTGTAAAAAATAGAGGAAATCATGTTGCAGAAGATATCTATGTAAAGTTAAGTATACCTGACCTTTGTATAGAAAGAACAGTCTATCTTGGTGATTTAGGAACTCATGACAATAAGTATCTAGACACAGAAAAAATAACTATTGCACTCCAATTGCCAGAAAAGGAAGGAACCTACGAGCTTGTAATTGAAGCATTCAATTCAGAACTAGGAACAAAAGAAACAAGAAATATTATTCTTGAAAGTGAAATTGAACGTGATATTGAAATATTGCCTCAAATTACAGAAGCTTTCGCAAAACAAGGTCACACAGCACAATTTAGTGTATTTGTAACAAATCTTGGTGAAAGTTATGAAACTTTTGTCGTAGAAGTTCTAGGCGCTAGTGGTTGGTCAACAGTTAAGGTTAATCCAGCTTCTTTCAGTCTTGGTGGTGGAGAAAGTAAGATTGTTAACATTAACTTAAATATCAACAAAGATACAGAAGCAGGAAAATATCCTTTCACAGTACGTATTAAGTATGGCAATGAAGCTAAGCAGTTTAATTTCACTGCAAATGTTGGAAAAACTAGCGGTACAGATTTGAAATTAATCTTAGTAATAGTAGGAATAGTTCTTGCTGTTGCTATAATTGTTTTACTTGCAGTAATGCTTGCAAAACAAAGAGAAACAAGCTTAGAAGAAAAGCCAGAAGCTGTTGAAAGTTATTACTAAGCTTAGAGAACCCAAAGGCTAAACAAAAACAACAAAGAAAAAATAAAATTTTTTTATTTTTTACCTTTTATTTTTTTCTTTTTTTTCTTTTTTTATTTTATGTTAGAAAGATTTTTAAAATCATTAAACTAATTTTCCGATTAGATCATTTATATCCTTTATTTTATGTTCTTTCATATAATTCTTAAGTCCTTTGATTATGCTAAGCATCACACCGAAATTAATAAAATTAGCTGTTCCTACTTGAATAGCTGAAGCCCCACATCTTAAGTATTCAATAGCATCATCAGTGTTTGTGATTCCTCCAACTCCTATTATAGGAACATCTACAATTTCTGAAGCTTCACGAACATTATACAAACCTATTGGTTTAATACAAGGTCCTGATAATCCTCCTATTATATATTCTCTCTCACCAGGTTTTATTTTTCTTTTATAAATTCCAAAAGCAGGTAGGGTGTTTATTAACACAACAGCATCTGCTCCTGCATCACAAGCTGCTTTAACAGAATCAAAAGAATAAGGAGAAAACTTTGCCCATATTGACAAATCTGTAGTTTTGGTAATTGATTTCAATGCTTTTATTAATTCATATGTTCCTTTAGGATCTTCGCTAAACCTTTTTCCTTTTTTAACATTAGGACAAGACAGATTTGCTTCTATTCCATGAACAGGAAGTCCTTCTTTATTAGCCTCATTTAATCTTTCTGTTAATCTTATATACTCTTCAAGAGTCTCACCCGCTATACTTACTATGACAGGGGTGGCAAACTGATTGTAGAAAGGAAGTTTCTCAGAAATAAACCTATCAACCCCAATATTTTCTAACCCTATTGAGTTTATTATCCCTCCAATTGCTTCATATATTCTGGGTTGAGGATTTCCTTCCCTTTCTTTTAGAGTTATACTTTTTGGAACTATTGCGCCTATTTTATTGAGATCAACAAAATTAGAGCATTCTTCACCATAACCAAAAGTTCCAGAAGCAGGCATAACCGGATTCTTCAATTTAAGTGCTGCTATATTTACTTCAAGATTATATTCAAGATTATTCATTACAAAAACAAATTAGAAATGTTTTATAATATTTCTTACATTAAAAAAGACATATTAAAACACAACATTTTTAAATCTCAATGAATGTAATTTTTTAACCATATGACTAAAGCGCTTAATGCTAATGAGGGAGGTTATGTTAAAATGGTTTCTGCTTATGAAATAGTGGAATTAGCAAGAAAGACTGGTAAAATTGAGAAAGGAACAAATGAAGTTACTAAAGCTATAGAAAGAGGTACAGCAAAATTAGTTGTTATAGCTGAAGATGTACAACCTAAAGAAATAACACAACACTTGCCTTTATTATGTGATGAAAAAGGTATTCAATATGTTATAGTTGATTCAAAAAAGAAGCTTGGGATTTCTGTAGGAATTAATGTGGCAACTGCATCTGTAGCTATAGTAGAACCAGGTGATGCTGAATCTCAATTATCAATACTTGGTAAGGTTAAGGCTAAAGCCAAAGTTAAACCAAAGCCAAAAGAAGAGAAAGAAGAAAAATCTGAGAAAGCTAAGTCCACAGAAAAAAAATAATCAAGTAATAAAAATAAAAAATGAAAGAGAAACAACAAAACATCAAAGCGAGTAAAGCGAGAGCAAGAGGGAAAAAGGGAGCAAAAGATAGTAGTACTGCTGTCCCTGCTGTTGTTGAAGAGATATCTGGCAGGACTGGTTTCAGAGGAGAGCTTATTCAAGTTAAAGCGAGAATAATGCAAGGATATGATAGAGGCAAGCTTATCAGAAGAAATGTTAAAGGCCCTGTAAGGTTAAAGGATATTATTATGTTAAGAGAGACACAGATTGAAGCAAGAAGAATAAGATCAAAAGTCATGAAAGGAGCTTTTACTTAAGATGGCAAAATGCACTTTTTGCTCACGAGATATTGAACAAGGCAGAGGTATAATTTTCGTAACTGCCAAAGGTAAAATCCTTCATTTTTGTAGTAGGAAATGTAGAGTTGCTTTTAGATTAGGAAGAAATAAAAAAAAGCTTGGCTGGATAAGAAAAAAGAAGAAGGAAGTTAAGTAAATTTCTTGTTAATTTTCGTTAAATTTAAATAACAATTCTTCTATTTTAGTATATATTTTAAAGAGAAAAAGAGGTAAAAGAAAAAAGATGCCTAAATTACCAGATCTACCAGCTCCTCGCTTCCCAGAAGTGCCAGAAGCACCAAAACCAGAACATCCTATCATCAATATTAATCCTGAAATCCCTCCATTACGAAGGATTGAGGATAAAACAAAAATCAATGTTAGATATGTTCTAATTGCACCATATGTAAGTGTCCACATTTATTGGAATCCTGAAATTTCTGAGCTTGTTTATGAAATTGAAGAGCCTATTCTTAATGAATTTGAAGAAAAAACTCTTGAAGAAATAGAATCTGGAATGTTAGAACTCATTAATATCGGCGCAGTTATTGATAAAAATCAAGAAGCTTTGCTAACTTATATTGACAAAATGGCTAAAGTAATTCTCTCTGAGCTTGGAAGAAGTTTAAATGAAGAAAGTTATTCAAGAATTTTTTATTATTTATACAGAGATTTTATCGGCCTAAATGAGATTGAACCTTTTCTTAAAGATTTTTTTATTGAAGATATAGAATGTAATGGTACCAAAACTCCTGTTTACATTGTTCATAGAATTTATAGAAATATGAAAACGAATCTTGTCTATAAAGATACAAAAAAATTAGCAAGTTTTGTTGAAAAACTCGCTCAAAGATGTGGACGCTATGTAAGTTATGCTACACCATTACTTGATGGGACACTTCCTGATGGAAGCAGAGTCAATGCAACGTATACTATAGAAATAACAAGTAAAGGTCCGACATTTACAATAAGAAAATTTACAAAAGTTCCATGGACTCCAGTTCAACTAATTTCTATGAATACTTTAAGTCCAGAAATGCTAGCTTATTTTTGGATTCTAATGCAATATAAATGTAATATTTTAGTTACAGGTGGTACTGGTTCTGGGAAGACGAGCATGTTAAATGCTCTATCTTTTTTTATTCCACCTGAATCTCGTGTAGTTAGTGTTGAAGACACTAGAGAAATAAATTTACCAAGAGAAAACTGGCTTCCAAGCGTGGCTAGAACAGGAATTGCTGGTGCAGGTGAAATAGATATGTTTACTCTACTCAAAGAATCATTCAGACAAAATCCTGATTATGTTATTGTTGGTGAAGTTAGAGGAAAAGAGGCTTTTGTCTTATTCCAAGCAATGGCAGCTGGTCATCCCTCAATTAGCACGATGCATGCAGACTCTGTAGAAACTGTAATAAAAAGATTGGAAACACCACCAATAAATCTTAGTCCAACGCTTGTTAACACATTAGATGTTGTGGCTGTTATGGCCCATGCACTTGTTAATAAAGAAGAGACAAGACGCCTTAGAGAAGTCATTGAAATAGTAAATGTAACAGCACAAGGAGTAGCTCTTACTAATAAACCATTTATATGGAATCCTTCTGAAGATTCCTTCTACTTCAAAACAGAAAGCAAAGTTTTTGATAAAATATGTAAGCGTCATGGTATAAAAAGAAATCAACTGCTGAGGGAATTCAAGATCCGAACTAGGTTGCTTTTTAAACTTTACAAAAGAAAAGTTTATGATTTTACAACAGTTCAAAAAATAATTAATCAATATTATAAAAATCCAAAAAAAGTACTTATGAAATATCTTCCAGAAGAAATAAAAAGAAGATAAAAAAGAAAACAATAGATAAAGAATAAAATAAAATGATATCAAATGATAAGATAGCTTTTCTAATGCAACTTATTATGTCATCAAAGGAATCTATAATAGTTCTTGAACAAGCACTAAGGATTGAAGATGAAAAGAGGGTTGAACAAATTAAAAAAAATCTGACAAAATTAAATAAATCTATTCAAAAAATCATAGCTGATCTAAAAAGATAAATATAAAATGACATCAATAGCAACAAAAGCTCTGGAAACAATGAAATCAAATTTTGATGGGGCAGAGAGAATACTAAAAGAATTAAGGAGTTTATCAGCTTCTTATGAAATTGCAAAAGCTGAAGAAAAAATAATGATAGAAAGATCTATCAAAGCTTTGATTGATCAGATTGAATTGATTAATGAACCAATTGAAGCTCTTATTCAAAGTATTTCTGTTGATACAGCAGAAATTAAGACATCTAAAATTAAAATTAAAAAAAGAGCAAGAAAATATGAAAGAATTACAACTGTTACATTAGTAAAGCCGATTTATATTACTAAAAAAATAAAGAAAGATTTCTTAAATATCTTGGAATAGAAAAAAAAGCACTCAAAAAAGTTAGAAGTAAAATTATTAAAGCAAAACTTCCTAAGTCAGAAGAGATAATGATGAAGCCTTCTGCTTTTGCTTCTTTTTCAAATAGAATTTTTTACGGCCTCTCTTCACAGCTTACTAAAAAAGCTCTTTTCAAAAATATGCGGAAAGACTTGAGAAAGGCAAATATGCCACACATTCTAAGTTCCTACATCTCAATAATTTTATTTATCACGTGTTTAACTTTTTTTGTTTCTTTTTTAATTGCTCTAGCTTTTACATTTATGTATCCTATAACCATAATAACAATAATCAGAAATTTAGGTATAGTAATCGCTTTAACTGCTATTATTTTCTTTCTTGCTTTAAGCTGGCCTGCAAATATGGCTGCTTCAGGTAGAAAAAAACTTGAATCTGAACTGCCTTTTGCCACATCACATATGGCTGCAATAGCCTCGAGCAAGATTGAACCATCAAGAATTTTTTCAATAATGGCTTTAGCTAAGGAATATAAAGCTTTCAATATTGAGATGCGTAAAATTATAAATCAAATTAATGTCTACGGTTATAATTTAACTGCTGCCTTAAGAAATGTAGCAAAACAGACACCAAGCAGGAAATTTGCTGATCTTCTCAATGGAATCTCAACCACAATCACTACAGGGGGTAATTTAACTCTCTATCTAAATGAAAAAGCAAAAAGTAGTCTTTTAGATTATAGATTAAGACACGAAAGATATTCAACAGTTATTGGTATGTATTCTGATATTTATACTGCTTTGCTAATTGCTGCTCCTTTAATTTTTATGCTTCTGCTTGCAATAATCTCTATCATTGGAACAACATTCATTGGAATGCCTGCGCCAACCCTCGCTAGCTTAGGAATAGGAATAATTATTGCTCTTAATATTTTATTCCTAATATTTTTACATATCACACAACCTGAAATTTAAAATGAAAATTCAAAGAATAAATATAATTGCAATTATTATGGGGATTTTAATAATAATTATAAGTGCAATATTTTTAAGAAAACTTTTTTATTTTATGTTTGGAATAGCATTAATAATCTCTATACTGCCTTTCCTAATTTCTATTATTAGCGAAAGTGGTCGTGAAAAGGAAAAAGAAGAGATGTTTCTTGAATTTGCTCGCAATCTTGTTGAAAGTGTCCGTGCAGGAACACCCATCTCAAAAAGTATAATTAATATAGCATCAAAAAATTATGGAGGCCTAACTCCACATATCCAAAAATTGGCAAGTCAAATTAAGATTGCGATTCCAGTCAAGCAAGCACTAAGAACTTTTGCTTCTGATATAAGAAATAAAGTTATTTCCAGATCAGTAGAACTCATTATAGAAGCTGAAACTTCTGGTGGTGAAATAGGATCAGTTCTTGATGCTGTTGTAAAAAGTGTTTCTGAAATAGAGGATCTAAAAAAGGAAAGACAGGCACGGATTTATAGCATGATTATTCAAGGATACATAATCTTTATTATTTTTGTAGTAATTATGCTTTTTGTTGAAATAAAATTTATGCCTTTAATAGCGACAGCCTTGACAGGAACAGAAATTCAAACAATAGGATTGGGAATAGCTATTGGTGGTGGAATTTCAACAGCAATAATTGAAAGATCCTTTTTTATTTTACTTCTTGTTCAAGCCTTATTTGCTGGATTGGTAATAGGAAAATTAAGCAAAGGATCTATAAAAGCTGGAATTAAACACTCAGCTATACTTTTAATATTCACATATATTACTGTAACTGCGGCCAGAGCATTATTAGGTTAATAAAAATGAAGTTTACTAAAAATCTAAAATTGTCTGTTGCGATAGCAATTGCTGTTCTCTTAATTTTTCTTGTGGCTTTTTGTGATGGCCTTCCTTATCCTTCTTTTTTTTGGGTTTTTGCTTTTGCTCTTCCAATTATAGCATCAATCTTTTATGCAATTATAACAAAAAAAATTCTAAATGGCTGTCTAATCTTTTTTAGTTGGTTTATTTTACTCGCTGCTGGTCTTGAAGATCTATTTTTTTATATAATCTATGGTCCAATTCCAAAATCAATGTTTCATTTATATGATGAACCTTGGATGAGTTGGGTTGCAAGAACATTAGGTCTTGAAACAGTTACTCCTTTTTCTCTCATAGTTAGTGTTATTTTAGGCGCGATTGTAATAGCTGTATTGGTAATTTCATTTAGATTTTTAAGAAATAAAAAATGGTGGCCTAAATGGCTTTAAGAAATGATTAGATTAATAATACTTATAACTTACTTTATCTCTTTATACTTTATTGCATTCTGGCTTCTTGTTTATGCAGAAAGAGGAATTGAAAAAGAAAAACCAAGTGCGAAGATCAAAAAAAGCAAGGCTGATAAAGTAACTATCTGCATTCCTGCATATAATGAAGAAAAAAATATTGTTGGGGTTATGAAATCTGTTTTACGATTAGATTATCCAGAAAGTAAAGTAGAATTAATAGTTGTAGATGATGGTTCTAGTGACAGAACAGGTGAGAAAGTTAAAGAAATAATTAAAAAAAACCCAGGAAGAAATATTAAACTTATCAGGCAAAAAAATAAAGGAAAGGCAGCAGCTATGAATGCTGGATTAAGAATAGCTAGTGGTAAACTTTTCATTAGTATGGATGCAGATTCTGTAATTAAGAAGAATGCTCTTAGAAAAATTTTTCCTTATTTTGATGATCCAGATGTTACAGCCGTTTTACCTATCATTAGAGTTTTGCATAAAAAAACAATTATGCAAAAAATTCAGCATTGTGAATATCTCATAAACTTTTTTTATAAAAAAATAATGCATTTATTAGATTGTGTGCATGTTACTCCAGGTCCTTTTTCTGTATATAAAAAAAATGTGATAAAAAAACTAGGTGGTTTTGATGAAAATAATCTTGTAGAGGATCTTGAAATGGCTTTTAGGCTACAAAAATATGATTATAAGATAGTTCAGCTTCTCGGACCATGTGCCCTAACAAAAGCACCCGCTACTTTTGGCCAGTTTTATAAACAAAGAAATAGATGGTACAAAGGTTCCCTACTAAACCTTTTTAATAGAAAGTATAGGGGGATGATGTTCAATCATAAATATGGTGATCTTGGTGTATTCCAATTCCCAATGATAATTATTTCTGCTCTATTATCATTAACAATAGTCTTTCTACTTCTTGGTGTATATATTATAAAACCCTTAATTATCAGCATAAGGAATGTTAGTTATGTTAACTTTGATCTTATCCCTCTTGTTCAAAATTTTCTTTCAAAATTTTCATGGATAGATATTAATTTTGTTCCTTTATTTTATGGGGCAACTATTTTTGGTTTAGCACTAGTCTTTATTACTATGGCTCATCACTACACAAAAGAAAGTTTAATAAAGAATAGAGGCTACATATTACTTTACTTTATAATATATCCTTTCCTGATCTCAATAGTATGGTTGGGAATAATTTTTGATTTAATAAGAGGAAAAAGACAAAGGTGGTAGAATGGTAAGAACAAGAAAAAGAATAAAAAAAAGAAGATACGCTTTTGCATTATTTTTTGTAATTCTAATTTTTGCTGCTGGTATGTTAATAGGCTCTATTCTCTCCCAATCAAGAATAGATTATTTAGAAAATGAGGTATATGAACATAGGTTAAATTTCCAGAGCCTTCAATTACAATCCTTGTTTCTTACTTCATTATTAGACCAGAATCAAACAGCAAATTGCCAAACTCTTAATTACTTTTTAGAACAAAACCTAGTAGCTGTTGCAGAAGCTCAGAACAAAGTAGACCAATACACACAAGAATCTGGTGAAAAAATATTTTTTAATTATAAGAGAGAATATAATCAAGCCCAGATAAATTACTGGTTGTTGCATCTCCAAGTCAAGAACGTATGTGAGCCAAATCAAGTTGCTATTTTATATTTTTATTCTCATTATACTTGCGCCAACTGCAAGACACAAGGAACAATTTTAGACTATTTAAAAAACAAATTCGGACAGAGCATGTTATTATTCTGGATTGATGCAGATCTTATAGATGAACCTATGATTAATATTATGAAAAGAACATATAATGTTACTGAATTACCAACTTTAGTAATTGAAGATGAAATATACCATGGTTTTATAGATAGCGAAGAATTAGTTATAACAATCTGTAATAATATTGAGCATGAATATTGTGTGTCTGAATCTAATTAAGATTCTTTAATATATTCGTATACTATTATATTAACTTGTCCAGGGAATTCTCTAATTTTTTCAAATGCAGAATTTTGATCAAGCCATTCTTTACTTGGTTCTTTATCAACACCTTCTATATGTATATAATAGCCACTATCGAGCATGTTTTTGGGAAATTGATCATAAAATGTTTCATCCCAGGGCCATGTTGCTTTTGTCGGTTTTTTACTATAATAAGCAATTATGGGATAGAGAGAATGACTATAAATAATATAATCTTGCGGCATGTTTTTATTTATATATTCTGCAACAGAAATCAAAGCTTTACTTCTTTGTAACATAAGTTCTTCTTTAAAATCATTTTTTCCACTGAAATAATTAAAATTTAAATAAGAAAAAAATAGAAGTAAAATAGCTATGATTACTATAATTTTTATAAATTGTTTTTTGATTTTTGAGTAACCAATCGCAGAAAGGACAAAAACAGGAGCCATAGCAGGAAGTAAATATCTTACCTCCTTGTGAGCCATTAAACTAAAATAAACAAGAAAAGAGAAAAACCATATTAAAAGGAATATTTCCACTTTAGTGATTTTTTTCTGTTCTATTTTTGATAAAATAAAAAGTAATAATCCAAATAAAGATGCTAATGCAAGAATCATAAATGTAGCATTAAAATAATATAAAGGATTTGATACTGCTGGTATACTTTCAGCAGCAATTTTTTGTGCTTTCAAAACTAAGGCTATGAAAGAACCTTGAGTTAATTGAACCCAAAGTACATAAGGTAAAACAACAACAAAGGCAGAAATCAAGAATAAAATAAAGTGTTTATAATCTTGTTTTTTAGTAAAAATTAGAAAAAACAATATAACTAGAGGAATAAACATAAAAGAAGTGAAACGCATTAAAATACTTAAACCACAAAAAAGTCCAGAAAGTAAAATAAAAAGAATTCTGTTTTCATTTTTCCACTTAAATAAAAAATAAAATAAAAATATACTTAGAGTTATTGCTGGGATATCATTCATTATTTTAGATGCCCAATGAAAAATAAAGGGGGCGGAGATAAATAATAGTGAAGCAATAATACCTGCTTTTTCATTATATATTTCTTTAGTAAGTAAAAAAATTCCAACAACACCAAAAGCAAAAAATAATGCTATGATAATATGTGCAGCCATCTCTAAATTCATAAATAAAGAGCCAAAACTAATTAATAAAATAATCAAGGGGGGTCTATAATCTATTTCTGTATAGTAAGGATTGCTCTTTCCAAGATTTTCAGCACTAGATAAAAAAACAGCTTCATCCCAAAGATAAATATTTCTAGCTTGAATTAAAATAACTATAAAGGCTATTAAAAATAAAGCCATAACAAAATAAAAACTATAATTTTTTTTATTAATTATCATATTCATATTTATAAATATAAATTTTTTCTTTATTTTTAATTATTTCGAGTAAATCAAATCTCAAATCTTCTGTAATTTCTTCTATAGTAGGAAACATTTCATTCCTACCTTGTTTTTCAAAATAAATATAATAGCCAGAAGAAGCCATATAATTCGCAGTTTGATCAAAAAATCTTGTTTTATTAAAAGGAGCAAGAATAATTTTTCTGTCAGTATAATAAGCCAAGGCTGTGAATTCTTCTTGTGCATAAATAATATCATCCTGATCTGTATTTGTCATAATCCATTTCGAAGCTTCCTGAGGATCTGAATTACATGTTCGAATATAAGGATTATAGAAAGCTAAGAACACAAAACTAAAGATTATAATTAAAGTAATCATTGTAAAAATATATTTAGGTTTAATTTTACTAAACGCTTTTACAAAGCCAATAGAAGAAAATAAAACTAAAGGTATTAAAATCACTATCAAAAATCTAATTTCTTTATGGGGCATTAAACTAAGATATAATAAAGATAATAATATCCATGAAAGCAAGAAAATTTCATTTCTAGTAATTTTTTTATCTTTAATTTTAAAATAGAACCAGGAAGATAAACCAACAAAACCACTAAAGCCAAGAATTATCCAAGAATTTGTTAGATAAAAAAAATGTGATTGTACTGTTGACCAGCTCACAATAAGACTTGCTGTTTTGAAAGTATATAAAAAATTTCCATAAATAATAAAAGACCAGATTAAGTAAGGTAAAAGGACTAACAAAAGACCAATTATCCCACAAACTATTTTCTTGATATTATACTTTTCTCTAAATAAAATTATATTAAATATAATCAAAGGAATCAGAATAAGATAAGTAAATCTTGTTAAAATACAGGCAGCTATAAAGATTCCAGAAAAGAAGAATAAAACAGTTTTTCCTTTCTTTTCATTTTCTGCTTTTTTAAGAAAAAGTAGAGACAAAAGAGCAAAAAACATCGGTGTAGTATGTACTAAAAGTGTTTTTGAAAAATAAATATGAATGGGCCAGAAAGTCAAAAGGAAAGCGGCAATTAAAGCCACTTTTTTATTAAACATCTCTTTCCCAACAAGATAAATAAGAAGAATTGAAAAAGTCGCAAGCAAAGTTACAAAAATGTTCGCAATAAGTGAATTATGCCAGAATAAATAAAATCCTGCAATCATAACAGACAATAGGGGTGGTCTAAAATCAAGTTCATTATAATTATTAATCTTACCTGTCATAATTTCTGAGTGTTGTAGATAAATAAGTTCATCCCAATAATAACATGTACTCAGAAACACTCTTAATGAAAATCCTATCAACAAAAGAATAATTAGAATTAAAAATTCTTTCTTAATTTTTCTCTTTTTCTTCTTTTTTATTTTTCTTTTTTTAGTTTTTTTGTTTTTCATTTCATTTCCATACCCATAATAAACTACTCAGATAAGTAAAAAGTGTAACCATAGCTATGCCAACAAGATTGGATATTAAATAGTGTATACCAATGGTTGTAAGAAGCCACAAGATTCCAAGATTAATAAATAAAGCAAAAATTCTGGCTATATTAAATTTAAACATTCTTTTTAAAAATCTTCCTTTTCTCTCTCTTCTAAAGGTCCAGATATCATTAAGTACAAAATTTGATAAAATAGAAGTTTCAATAGCAATAACACTAGAAAGAAGATAAAATAAACCAGCAAATTCAGTAAGAGTCCAAAGAAGGCCTTCATTAATTATGAGACCGCTAGCACCAATGATACAAAATTTCAGAAACCTTTTATGTTCTTTACTTGTTCTTGATAATTTGAGTAGATGTTTAAAAGCCACACATGTTTGTTTAAAATTAAATTTGCTCTTGCCTTTTTTTCTTTCTTTAAATGAAAAAGGAATTTCAACAATCTTATCAACACCATATTCTGTTTTAGCAAGAATCTCTAGCAAAATTTTAAAACCCACTGGCTCAAGTTTCGCGTTTTTTAAAATTTTTTTTCTAAAAACAAAAAAACCAGCAGCAGGATCTCTCACATTCTGACTTTTAGGAACAAATATTTTGGCTAAAAATCGATAAATTTTAGAAACAACGACTCTCTGAGCACTAAAACCAATTTTAGCCCCTTTAACAAACCTTGAAGCAATCACGATATCTGCTTTCTCTTTTTCTAGTTTTCTTAACATTAAAAAAATCATTTCAGGAGGATGTTGTAAGTCAGCATCCATTACACAAATCATATCACCTCTTGCTTTTTTAAATCCAAAAACAACAGAATTACTCAAATCAAGTTTGCCTGTATTAAAAATTCTAACATTAAGCTTATATTTCCTGCTTAATTTTTTCGCTAGTGTTCTTGTGTTATCTTTACTATCACTATCAACAAGGATTATCTCAGAATTCTTAATTTTTTTTATTTTATTTAATCTATTAAAAAGCTTCCCAATATTTGAAGCTTCGTTTTTTGTTGGTATTATTATAGATAACATCGTATATAATATACTAACGTAAAATATTAAAAGTTAAAAACCTTTTTGTTAATATGACTAAGATGTTTGAATCTATAAAAGTGAATATAGAAGAAGAATGTGAAGAATGTAGTTATAAAGATGTTCTTGTTGATGCTATTGTAGATGGAGTGCAAAAAAGAATTTGCCATAGATGTATGATAGCAAATCAAGCAATTATTCTAAAAAAACCACATGAAATTAAAGAACAACATCTTCCAAGACGTTCTGTGCATGAAATTCTAGAAGAAATGTCTGGAATAAAACCAAAACCAATTGAGAAACCATCATCACAAATAACACTTGAAGATTTAAGGCAAAGATATGAAGAATTAAAAGAAAAAAGATTAAAAGAATCTGGAGTTTTACAACAAAGAAGAGATTATGAAGATATGGAAGAAAAAAGAAGATTTTTACAACAAGAAAAAGAACAACAAATACAACAGCAAAAGTCAGAAGCTAAAGAAAAAATTATTAATTTTAACATTGAAGCTACAAAACATACAAAAATCAGGGATCTCCTCATCAGAATGAAAAAGGCTAAAAAAGAAAAACCAATAGAAAAAGAAGAAGAGAAGCAAGAACAAGTAACAGAGGAGCTAATAGAAAAAGAAGAAGAGAAGCAAGAACAAGTAACAGAGGAGCTAATAGAAAAAGAAGAAGAGAAGCAAGAACAAGAAAAACCTGAAGAGGAAAAACTTTAAATATATCTTTCTCGAGATTTTATTAGAATGGAAATTAAAGTATTAAAATATTCCAAAAATGAAATTGAAATTGAGTTAGATAATCTTACAGTTGCCGAACTTCTTAGAATAATGTTATGGCAAGATAAAGCAACAGAACTTGCTGCATGGCATAGAAAACACCCAACCAAAAATCCTATTTTGGTTCTAAAAACATCTGGAAAAGATTCAAAAAAAGTTCTTTTAGATACAATAGCCAAGACACAAAAATTAAATGCTGATTTAAT
>DAOWHW010000010.1 GCA_030641225.1 archaeon
AGCATTCCTCTCTTTCTGAACAGGATCAATTAAAATTATAGGAGAATGCAGTTTAGCTTCATTCATTTCTCTCAAAACCTGGTTCTTTTTTTTATAATGATTTGCAGGATCAATTACAATCTTATTCTCAAGTTTCGTTGGTAATTTCCATTTTGCAGCCACTTTAATAAATTTTAAGAAAGAACCATAATAACTTATCAACAATTCAAGAGTATAGCCACTAAAACCTCTAATATAACTCTCAGCACCATAACAATCAGATGCATAACAAAAAGCCTTCGCAAGTCGAATTTCATCACCTAGCTTTTTGTTTTTCTTTATCTGCTTAAGAATATAAAAAACATGTAAAGGAGATATGTCAGTAATATTCAAAGCCTGAGATACTTTTTTAATTGCAAGAATAGGAATAATTTCAATACTAAGGCCCTTAAATTTACACTGAAAATAATCGCGAGATCCCTTAAGCTTGACACATTTTATTTTTGAAGCTTTAAGAATTTGTTGAAGAATTTTAGCAATGTTTTGTGACTTTGATTTAAATTTTGAATAAGGAAATAAAATAAATATATCAATATCATAACCACCATCTCGTTTTATAAGAGTTTGCTTTGCAAGACTTCCCCCAATAAAAAAATTAGCTCCTTTTTTCTTTAAATGTGGCCTTAATTTTTTTTCAAATTCTAATAATTTTTTATCTAGAGAAAATTTTTCTTTGCTTGATGGAGTAATTTTCCTACTTACATCTAGTAAAATCTGATTTATCTTTTTCATTCTATTATTTTAGTAAAAATTTTTTATTTTTTAATTTTATATATTATTTAATAATCATAGGTTTAGTTCTTTTTACTAGATTTTTTGCATATTCTAGCTCTGCTTTAGTTCCAGCATAAATAGTAAAAATTTTTTCATTCTTTTTAACTTTATCATTTAAATGTTTATGAAGAAAAATTCCTGCACCATGATCTGCAGGAGCTCCAAGGATTCTACCAATACGAGCCATTTTTTTATTACTTATTTCTATCACAATTCCTGCTTTAGCTGATCTAATATCTTCTTTAAGTTTAGCTAATTTTAACTTCTCTTCTATGTCACTTAGATTACCTCCTTGAGCTTTTAGGATCTCTCTAAATTTCTCAAAAGCTTTTCCAGATATAATAAGACCTTTAACAATTGTTTCTGCCTCTTTTATTGGAATTTTTTTTACAAAAGAAAGAAGCTCTGAAGCAAGAAAGATAGATCTCTGCTCAAGATCTAATGGCATTTGCTTATCTTGTCTTAGTACAGCAATAACATCTCTCATTTCAAGGGCTGTACCTATTCCATTCCCTATTGGCTGACTACCGTCTGTTAACACAACTTTAATATTTAAATTCATCATTGAAGCTATCTTCTCAAATTTTGATTTTAATCTTAGTGCCTCAAGTTTATTTCTCATTTTAGCGCCATTACCATAAGAAACATCTATAAGTACGTGTGTGGCATTAACAGAAAGTTTTTTTGATAAGATAGAAGCAATAAGCTGAGCTTCTGGATCTAGGCTAAGAATTCTTTCAACCTGAATAATTTTATCATCTGCTGGAGCCAGGCCTAAAGAACCACCCCAAACAAGACAGGCTTTTGTTTTATTTATAATTTTTTTTATTTCTGGAATCGAAAATTCTACTCTTGCAAGAGTTTCTATAACATCCGCTGTTCCTGCTGCGCTTGTTATAGCTCTACTACTAGTTTTAGGCATAACAGCCTTAAGTTTAAGATGATCAATTGCCGCAGCAATAATACTAACTACAATTGGTGTTGTTCTATTCCCTTCAACGCCGCCGATACTATGCTTATCTATAATGATTGGTTCATCAAATTTAATTTTATGACCTGTTCTAACCATCGCTTTTGTCATTGCAACAGTTTCATTAATAGACATACCATGCATAGCAACAGAAGAAACAAAGAAAGCTACTTCTGCTTCAGTTAACTCATTGCGAACAATATCTGAAATAATAGAATAAATTTCTGTAAATGTCAATGATTGACCCTCTAACTTTTTATGTATATAACTTAGACTAAGAGGTTTAAGTGCAGGACTAATTTCTATTATTGCTTTACTCTTTAGATTTAAAGTCTTAATAATTTCCTGAGATAGAGCAATTTCACCTTTACTTAACATAGTTCTTCCACCAGTTAGATCAATCGGAGCAACTATCTCTTTTTTTCTTCCGTATCCTTTTATCCTAATACGTTTTCCAACATGTAAATTAAGAAAACGTGCTGTTTCTTCATGTAAAATAGCTATTGGTTTACCTGCTAATAACTTTAATGGTTTAACTTTCAGTAACATCTTTCTCTTTTTCTTTTTCTATCTTTTCCTCTTTTAAAAAGCTGATTTTATTTTTCCTGTTCTGTAAAGTTCTATAAAAATCAGAAGATATTCTAGAATAATTGGACCAACAATAAGACCAATAGGACCTATAAGAACTAATCCGCCAAGCATTCCAATTAACACTATTAATGGATTAATCTTTGCTTTTCTTCCAATTATAAGTGGTCTAATAATATCATCTATAATTCCTACTACCATAAGACCAAAAACCATGAGTAAAATACCATTCATAATATTTCCTGCAGCAATCATTGCTAGAGCTACAGGGAACCAAACCAACCATGAACCTACAAACGGTAAAACAGAAAGAAGAATAGCTAGAATAGTAAAAAATAAGGGTGATGGTGCATTAAAAATATAAAAGCCTATACCTGCAACAACACCTTGAATCATTCCTATAATAATTTGGCCATAAATTGTAGCAAATGCTACCTGCTTAGATCTTTTGATAAATCTGTCATTAACTTCACGACTAAATGGTAATATTTCATGAACAAATTTTACAAGGTGATCGCCTTCTTTCAAAAAGTAAAACATAACAAAAAAAGTGATAAAAAACTGTATAAATAATTGAGGTGCATCAGTCAATATTTTACCAACCTGATTCATAAAACTATTGGTTACAGACACTAATGCTTGTTGTAGAGATGCTGTTATTTGTGTGGTTAATTCTGGAGACTCAGGAAATATTCTTATAAGAACAGCTTTTATTGTCTCAAAAATATCAAGTCTTTGGATTGAAACATACAAATTAAAGGCTTCTTTTATTGTGATTTGGGCAATAAAATATAAAGATACTGCAAGGATAAGTAAAACAACAAAACAAATAATTCCTGAAGTTACTGAAGGCCTCTTAATCAATCTATTAAGTTTTTTGTATGGTTTAAAAAATATAAAAGCCAGAATCATGCCTAAAAGTAATGCTGAAATATAAGGCTTTATGATCAAGAAAGAAAGTATAACAAGAACTGAAGCAATAATTATTGCTATAACTCTTTTTGATATCTGTCTTTCAGATGGGGGATTCTGAACACAAACTTTGGTTTTTATTTTAATTTTTTTCTTACTTTTATCTTTTCTTGCACTCTTTCTTTTCATTTTCTTAACTCTCTTTGCCCCTCTTTTTTGTTATTTTTCTATTAAAATATTAAGCCAAGAACTCTTATAAACTTTTTTGAAACTTCATTCAGGAAAATTTAAAAAGAAGAAACACTAGAAAATGATATGGCAAGACTAAGCAAAAGAGCAAAAATTTGGATAATTATTATATTGACTTTAATTGTGGGAATAATAATTGGTTACTTATCTGCAGATTATCTCAAAACTTTAGTAGGATATGTAATTGGGTCAGCAGGAAAAGCCGGTTGGTAATTTTTCATTACACTTCTTGAATTGCTTTTATAAATATGTCTGCTATATACGGATCAAATTGAGTTCCCCTACCTTTCTTTATTTCTTTTATTGCATCATCTCTTGATCTAATATCCCTATAAGGTCTTCCAAAGGTTATTGCATCAAGAGTGTCTGCAAGTGCAATTATCCTTGATTCTATTGGAATTTCTTCTCTCTTTTTATGTTTAGGATATCCCTTCCCATCATATCTCTCATGATGAGATATAATTATAGGAATTAAATTTTTGAAGTGTTTCATTGAACTTAGTATTTTTTTCGCATATAAGGGATGTTGCTGCATAATTTTACGTTCTTCTTTAGTCAATATTGTTTGTTTTCTCAAAATATTTTCTTTAATTGCTAATTTTCCAATATCATGCAGCATAGAAGCTAATTCTAAATTAAATAATCTTTTTTTATTTAATTTTCCAATAGAGTATAAAGCTTTGCCAACTATTAATGAATAAGTCCTTACCCTTTCAGAATGTTCCCCACCATAATAATCCTTTAAGTCACTAACTTTTTTTAGGGACTCGGCCATATATCTTAAAAAATCTTCATTCTTAGTATCTACAAACTGTGCTAAGGAGATTGGTGTAATTGTATTATTTATAATATCAAAGGCCCAATTAAATTTAGTTTTATCTATTGGTTTCGTTGGACCACTAATAATATCTTCTAATTCATCGACTTCTAGTATGCCAAGTCCTATTTTTTTATGATTCTCAGTAATATATAATGGAAAAGCCCCAGCATAATAAAATCTTGAGAAATTCTTGTATTGTTTTTGCAATTTTTTATTTTTTTTCCATACTTCAAGTAATCTTTCCTCTCTGGTTCTTATATATATACCATGTTCATTTAAATTTCCATAAATAATTCCTTTTGCTTTTAATGTTAGAAGATGAGATGGGTTATCACAAATTTGAATTGGTTCTTGTTCTTCGTAAACCCATTGCAGATGATTTTTTCTTTTACCTATAAAAAATTTTGGCTTTATTTTTCCTTCTAATCTCTCTGTAGTTATTTTTTTCTTAATTTCTTCAAAATTCGCACCTGTTTTTGAAAAAATCCTTTTTGTATATTCTTCATCAAATTTTGCAGGATTTTTTTTTAGTAAATTTATCATCAAAATATCTTTATCTTGTTCAGTCGTATCATAAATAGTTTGATAATCTTTTTTAGGAATAAAGCCTTTGTTAGTAAATCCATAAACTATTTTTAAATTAGTTTTATTTATCAATAACCATAATCTTGCATTTCCTATCCCAAGATAATCAAAAACAGGTTTAAGAATAACATCAAATGTTTTTCTTGTCTTTTTATCAAAGATATAATCTTCTTTTATCAGAAATTCCAAACCTCCAAATGTCTTAAATTTCATTGTTTTAATATAGAATATCAAACTTATAAATTTATTTTTTATTTAAAAAAGATTTAAAAGTTTCTTTTTTTTATTAATAACATGAAAACAGACAAAAGTCCAGACATAAGGCAGCCAATTGTGACTGTTGCAGGTCATGTTGATCATGGAAAGACCACAATCCTAGATAGTATTAGAGGTACCTGTATTGCAGAAAAAGAACCAGGCAGGATAACACAAAAAATTTCTTTTACAAGTGTTCCAACCAGTCTCATAGAAAGCAAATGTAAAAACCTTCTTGATAAATACAAAATTCAGCTTGAAATTCCTGGCTTCCTTTTTATAGATACTCCTGGACATGCTGCTTTTACTAATCTAAGAAAAAGAGGAGGCGCTCTTGCTGATCTAGCTATTCTTGTTATTGATATTAATGAAGGAATTATGGAACAAACAAAAGAAAGTATTGAAGTTCTAAAAGCAAGTAAAGTTCCTTTTATTATAGCACTCAACAAAATTGATGCAATAACAGGTTGGACAAAAAAATCTTCTCGCTTGCAGGAAAGTATAGAAAAACAAGTTAAATTCACAAAAGATGATTTTGAGAAAAAATTATATAGAATAATTAATTCTTTCATCACACTTGATTTTGATTCTGATTTGTTTTACAGGGTTGGTGATTTTACAAAACAAGTAACTCTTGTTCCATGTTCTGGAAAGACTGGAGAAGGAATTCCTGAATTAATTGTTATGTTGGCTGGTCTGGCACAACGTTTTCTTAAAGGAAAACTTAGGTTGGAAAAAGAAGGAAAAGGAACTATTCTTGAAGTTAAAAAAGAAAAAAGTATTATTACAATAGAAGCTATCCTTTATGATGGTAGTATTTCAAAAACTGATAGGCTTGTTATAGCTACGCTAGACAAAGCTGTAGATACGAGAATAAGAGCATTATTCAGAGCTAAACCATTAAGTAAAGGATTTGAACTAGTAAAAGAAATTACTGCCTCAGCAGGAATCAGATTAAACCTACCAATAACAGAAAATCTTGTTCCAGGAATGCCATTTTTGGTAACAAAAGAAACAAAATTAGAAGAAATCGACAAACTAAAAACATCTCTACAGAAGGAAGTTAAACAAGTTCTTAAGTTAGAAAAAAAAGGAATTATTGTCAAAGCAGAATCTCTTGGAAGTCTTGAAGCATTATTATTTTTATTAAAAAAGGAGGGTGTCAGAATCAAAAAAGCAGAAATTGGCAATATCAAAAGACAGGATATTGCTTTAGCAATAGTAAATCTTGAAACAAATCCTCTTGATGCTGTTATTGTTGGATTTAATGTAACAGTTGAGCCAGAAACAAAGATTGATGAAAAAATAAAGATTATAGAAAGCAATATTATCTATAAAATCACAGAACAGCTTGCAGAATGGCGTGAAAAAAAACAGTTAGAATTAGAAAGAGAAAAACTAAAAAAGCTAACAATGCCTTGCAAAATCCAAGTACTGAGAAACTGTTGTTTTAGACAGAGTAAGCCGGCGGTTTTTGGTATCAGGATAGAAGCTGGAACTCTCAGGCCAGGGATAATATTGATAAATGAAGAAGGTAAAGAAATTGATAAAGTCAAAACAATGCAAAAAGAAGGAAAAGTAATGGAAAAAGCTAAGGCAGGAGAAGAATTAGCTATCTCATTACCAAAAATTACATTTAGAAGAAAGATTAAAGAAGATCAAATTCTTTACTCAGCTATAACAGAAACAGAATTTAGAGAACTAAAAAAGAATAAAAAATATCTAAGTCAGGAAGAAATAAAAATTCTGCAGGAAATAGCTGAAATAAAAAGAAAAGAAAAAGCTACTTGGGGAATATAATTTTAAAAAATAAATAAAAAAGAGGAAAAATAAAAAATGTTATCAAAAATTCCAGAAGATCTTAAAAAAGTTCCTAAAGATCAAATTGATATGGAAATTCTTCGTGTTGGAATGATTGCAGAGCTAGATGCTGTTAGTCTTTATGAGCAGCTTGCTGCTATGACAGAAAATAAAGAAATAAAGAAAGTTTTCATAGACATAGCAAAAGAAGAAAAAACACACATAGGAGAATTTCAGACATTATTATTAGAAATAGACAAGGAACAAGTAAAGGAACTTGAAGCAGGAAAAAAAGAAGTCAAAAAATTAACTAAATAAAAGGAGGTAAAAAATAAAATGCCAGGTGGAAACGGAACAGGCCCTTCAGGAATGGGACCTATGACAGGAAGAGCAGCTGGATATTGTGCAGGCTATTCACTACCAGGATATATAAACGTTTTAAGAAGAAGATTTAGTTTAGGAAGAGGGATTGGTAGAGGTGGCTTTAGAGGATCACCAGCACCAGGCTTTGGCCTAGGAAGAGGTGGATTACCAAGAAGTATGGAAAGATTTCCAGGATACTCTAAAGCTAGTGTAAGCCCATATCAAGCACCAACGAAAGAAGAAGAAAGAAGCTTTTTGGAAGAACAGAGTAAACTTTTGAAAGAAGAAATAAAAGGACTTGAAAAAAGAATAGAAGAACTAACTAAATAAAAGATAGTAAAAAAGTTCAATAAAGATTAAAAATAGAGTTTTGTAGTCTTACTTATGCAACTAAAGAATCTAGGAATAGGAATTTTAAAAAATTCGGCTAATTTTGTAGAAAAAAATTGGCATCTGCTTTTTTGTTTATTTCTTCTTGGTGCATGTACTAGTTCTCTTGCAAAAAAATATCATGTAGAAAAACAAAATAATAAAATTTTAGAGCAAAGAGTTGAGGAACTAAAAGAAAAAATAGAATACATGAAATCTTATGATCTTACTAAATTAACTTTAGACTATAGAATAAATGAAATAATAAATATCTATAATTTAGGTCATAAACAAACTCAAAACTTCAAAAGAATTACAAAAAAACTAATAAATCGTTTTGGTGAGGAAAAGATTAATTCTAAACTTAAAAATAAGAATTTCAAATTAGATCCTGAAATTTATAAAAAACTTAAAGAATGGGAAGAGAAAGGAAAAGAATATGGAAAGAAAAAACAAAATCCTTATCTAGATCCTAAGAATGGTTTCTGGACAGAACGCTCTTTTAATGAAAGTCTTTTATTTATAGCTTATTATGAACCTTTAATAGATCAAATAATAAAAAAATATAATCTAACAAATCCTAAAGCAAAATATATTTTAACATCAATAGCAAAAATTGAAACTAATCTTGGTAGATATCTTGGAAAAGATAAAGCTTTCAATACTTTAATGTCACTCTATGTTTATTATCCAAAGACTAGGACCAGGAGATTTGCTAAAAGACAACTTAAAGCTTTAATGAAGATAGATAATAAACTAGATTCTTTCGCTCCTTCTTCGATCATGGGTGCTATAGGTTATTGTCAAGCTATTCCAAAATCAATCGAATATCATAAAATTTATAATATTTTCTCATGGGAAGAAGCACTTTCTTTCAAGGCAAAATTCCTAGAAGAGGCTGGCCTCGACTGGAATCCAGAAAGGGCTGTTTTTAAATATAATCGTAGTAGATGGTATGTAGAAGCTGTTTTAGAACACGCTAATGTTTTATATGAAAAAGCAAAAACAGGAGAAATTAATAAATTACAAGAAAAATTAGATGGGCCATTAATATTAACAGAAAAAGAAGGTTTCTTTAAAATATTAGAAGAAAAACTGCTCAAATCCAATGATCCGGAATTCATAAGATTAATGAATTTTGATCATGTTTTAGATAGTATACAGAAAACAAATAATTAGAAAAATTGTTTGGGTTTTGTCTGCCTTATCGATTAAATTAAATAAATGACTGTATTCTGTTTCATATCTTTTTTGCTTTTATTCTTATTCTGTTATTCCAAGAATTATTAAGAGGAGTCCTATCAAAATTATTGCGATAACTACACCACCTTTTAAAAACTCAATTGTTGCAGGCCCCCAACTAAAAAAAATTGGAATATTCAACACTATCAAAATTGGGGCCAGAATAAGAACAATTCCTAATATTATACTTAATGCTTTGTTCATCCTTATTTATAGAAAATTTTATTTTTAAATTTTATTGTGATTTGGTAAGATAAAAAATGGCTGCCCCCTAGTCGAGAAGCGAAGCAACTAAGAAGTTGATAAAAAGAAATTATACAAATCTTAATTCTTGATTTGGGATATAAGTTTTTTTGTTGCAAAAATGTTTATCATCACCATCTTTTCTGCAATACTTACAATATTCATTAGGTTTTCTACAAAAACCATCTTTTTCATAAAGAGTAAAATCTAATGGAAGATTTTCACATAATTTTATTGCTAATTTATCTAATTTTTCCCGCATAGATTATAAAAAAATGACAATTATATAAAGATTTCTTTGATCAATTGCATTTATTACTATGAAAAAATAAAAACATCTTTTTACATATTATTATAATTTGATTATATTATAGAATATAAATTTAAATAAAGATATTTTTGTTTTTAATATTATGACTAAACTAAATATTGCAATTGCTGGAGGTCCATGTACTGGTAAAAGTGTTCTTGCTGCTCATTTATATGCTCATCTAAAAATAGAAGGTTTTGATTATGATCTAATTCAGGAAGAATGTAGAAAATTAAAGGGAGAATTTGGAAAATTCAATGATCCTTACGAGAGATTTTATTTTTGGAGGCAACAAGAACGTGAAGAATTGCGTTCAACTGCAGAACATGGTTTTATAACTGACAAACCTTTATTTCATTATTATGCACAAGTAAAACAATTCTCTTCTTCTCCTAGAGACAAATTAGCATTAAGAGAACTCTATAGAATGTGTTTAGAAATTGCTGAACAAGAGAGATATGGATTAATTATAATGGCTGAGAATCCTAATGAAATAAAATATAAAATAGATATGTCTAGATCTTCTAAGCTAGAAATTGCGAGACAAAGACATAAAATAATAAGATCTTTTGTAGATCATTTATGGCCTGAAAAATTATTATTAGTTAGAGGAGATGTTGAAGAAAGAACAAATCAAGCTATGGCAAAAATCAATGAATTCCATCTTGATTAATTAAATTATGATTATTATGAAGAAACCTTTAAAAACAAAAATCCTTTAGCTGTTTTATGAGATCCTCTTATAGTTATATTAGGGAAACTTGGAAAAAACCTAAATTAAATCTAGGCAAATTGTGGCAAGAAAGATTAATAGAATGGCGAAGAAGTAATGTGGTTGTTAGGGTTGAAAAACCAACAAGACTTGATAGAGCTAGAGCTTTAGGTTATAAAGCTAAAAGAGGATTTGTTATTGTTAGAGTAAGAATAGGAAGGGGTGGAAGAAAAAGACCAAAACCAAAAGGAGGCAGACGTAGTAAGAGACAGACAATTAAAAAAGTTCTTAAGATGAATTATAGATGGGTAGCTGAACAAAGAGCTGCAAGAAAATTTCCCAATCTTGAAGTTCTGAACTCATACTGGGTTGGAGAAGATGGCATACATTATTTCTATGAAATAATTTTTGTTGATCCAAATAGGCCGGAAATAAAGAAAGATAAAAATATTAAATGGATTATTAGCAAGAAACATAAAAAGCGGGCAGCCAGAGGATTAACAAGCGCAGCAAGAAAATCCCGTGGATTAAGAAAAAAAGGAAAGCGAGCAATAAAAATTCGTCCTAGTTTAAGAGCACATGGTAGAAGAGGAAAATAAGTTTTCTAATCTCTATCATCTTGGTGACTTAGTGTTATATCAATTAGATCAGTATAATGTATGTTATAAAGTTTCTGAAAAAAAGAGATTGTTTTTTCTAATCCTTCTTTAGAAATAT
>DAOWHW010000049.1 GCA_030641225.1 archaeon
AAAGGACTAACCTTAAGACTTTTCTCTTCTCGTGGAAGTTATAGAATCCCTATTGCAATTATACAAACAGATGATGGTCTAATCATTGTTTCTTTCTCACGTTTCAAAAATATTCCTGCAATTTTACTTGTAAAGGCTCTAGGAGTTACTAAAGATTCTGATATAGCTTATCTTATTGGAAAAGAATCTGATAGTGTAATAGTTAACTTGTATGAGTACGCAAAAATTCAGGACACAACAGATGCATTAATGGAAATAGCCCAGCAAATGAGGATTCAGGGCACCAAAAAAGAAATATTAGATAGAGTAAAATTGAGAATAGATTCAGCTTTTTTACCACATATAGGTACAAAAAATGATTCAAGAAAAGAAAAAGCAACTACACTATGTAAATTAATTAAACAATTTTTAATAGCTAAAGAAAAAAAGCTTGAAAGCGATAAGGATCATTATGCTAATAAACGTGTCAGACTTAGTGGAGATCTTTTGACTGATTTGTTTAGAGTTAATTTAACTATTTTTATTAGAGATTTACAACATAACCTACAAAAAATAGCAAAGAAAAAGAAATTTTATTCTGTTAGAAGTATTGCAAAATCAACTTTATTTGCACATCGTATTGAAAGTGCTCTTGCAACTGGTTCATGGATAGGGCAACGTACGGGGGTAACTCAGAATATGGACAAAACAAACAAATTAGCTATCTTATCACAACTACAGCGTGTTATAAGCTTGCTTCCAAGCACACAGGAAAATTTTAAAGCAAGAACATTACATCCAACACATTATGGAAGATTCTGTCCGATTGAAACACCTGAAGGAACTTCAATTGGTTTAAGAAAAAATTTGGCAATACTAGCAAAAGTAAGCACTGCTATAAAAATAGAAGATAAAAATTTTATTTCAATGCTCCAAGGTATCGGATTAAAAACTTTCAAATAAAAATAAAACAAAAATAAAATGACAACAGATGTATTTTATAATGGCCGTTTTATCGGCGAAGTGGAAAACCCTGAGCACTTTGTAGAATCTTTAAAGGAAAAGAGACGTGCTCAGGAATCTTCTATTGAGCTAGGAATAAGATATGATAAAAATAGTGATATTATTTTTTTGATTACTGATGTTGGTCGTGTTTTAAGGCCATTAATAATTGTCAAAAATGGAAAATCAAAATTAGAACAAGAACATATTGAATCTCTTAGAAAGGGAGAATTAACTTGGGATGATTTAATTAATTTGGCAATAATAGAATATGTTGATGCGGCTGAAGAAGACAATCTTCTTATTGCAATATCAGAACAAGAGTTGAGTGAAAAGCATACACATCTCGAGATAGATCCGATTGCGATGTTTGGAGCAATCATGTCTATGATACCTTATGCAAATCATGATCAGAGTTCAAGATTAAATAAAGTAGGGAGAACACATAAACAAGCACTTGGTCTTTATGCTGCTAATTATTTTAATTTAATAAATAGTGATGTTAGTATACTCCATTATCCTCAAAAACCAATTGTTAAAAGTTTTCTTTATGATAGTATTGATTTTTATCCTGCTGGTCAAAATGTTGTAGTTGCTATTATGCCTTACGAAGGTTATAATATGAGTGATGCTATAGTCTTAAATAAAGCAAGTGTTGAACGTGGCTTAGGTAGAAGCACATATTTTAGACCCTATACTTCTACAGAGCTTCACTACACAGGAAATCTTAAAGATAAAATTTGTATTCCAACAAAAGATGTTAGTGGATATAGAACAGAAAAATCTTATAATTATCTTGAAGAAGATGGGATAGCATATCCAGAAGCAGAACTGAAGGAAGGAGAAGTTATAATAGGAAAAGTTTCTCCACCAAAATTTTTGCTTGAAATGGAAGAAATTTCTCTTGCTAGAGCAACAAAAGAAAATAGCTCAGTGATAAGACAAGCTGAAAAAGGAATTGTCGACGCTGTGTTTATAACAATAGACAATCAAGGACATAAAATTGTTCAAGTAAGAACAAGAGATAATAGGATTCCTGAAATTGGTGACAAATTTGCTTCTCCACATGGTCAGAAAGGTGTTATAGGGGCTATTGTTCCAGAAGAAGATCTTCCTTTTACAAGTAGAGGTATAAAACCAGACCTTATTTTTAATCCACATGGTATTCCTAGTAGAATGACTATAGGCTATCTTTTAGAACTTCTAACTGGAAAGATAAGTTGTATGGCTGGACAAACAATGGATGGAACAGCTTTTAGTAAGCCAGATTTAAAAGCATTTGAAAAAATGCTACTAGAGCTTGGATTTAGACAAGATGGAAAAGAAACTCTTTATGATGGTCTCACAGGAAAACCTCTTGAGGCTAAAATCTTCATTGGTAATATCTATTATCTAAAGCTGAAATATATGGTTTCAAACAAAATACAAATGAGAGCTTCTGGAAAAATTACTCTTCTCACAAGACAGCCTGTTGAAGGCCGCGCAAAGGGTGGTGCATTGAGACTTGGAGAAATGGAAAAAGATGCCCTTGTTGCTCATGGAGCTTCCTTACTCCTTAAGGAAAGATTCAGCTCAGATAATGTTATTGTTCATATCTGCCCAAAATGTGGAAGTTTTGGAATTCGTGACAAATTAAGAAAAAAAGAAATTTGTCCACTATGTGGAAATCAAAAACTAGAAACAGTTGAAATTTCATATGCTTCCAAACTTTTAATAGAAGAACTTATCTCTCTCAATTTATTTCCACATCTCATACTAAAAAATAAATATGAAGATTAAAAAATAAAAAATAAAATATAAAATATAATATGGAACCAATAATTAAGCAAGTAAAAGAAATTCAATTTTCTTTATTCTCTCCAGAGCAGATAAAGAGATTTGGCGCTGCTAAAATTGTTACTCCAGAACTTTATGACATGGATGGCTATCCTGTAGATGGCGGCCTAATGGATTTAAGACTTGGTGCCATAGGGCCAGGAATTAGATGTAGAACATGTGGTGGCCTGCTTAAAGAATGTCTTGGTCATTTTGGTTATATTGAATTGGCTCGTCCTGTTTTACACATTAAATTTCTAAAATTAATTTATTTATGTTTAAAGGCTACTTGTCAAGAATGTAGTAGAATTCTCCTTACAGAAGAACAAATCAAGCAAAAAAGACTTGATAAAGCAAAAACAGCAAAAAAATGTCCTTATTGCGATGCTAAACAAGAAAAAATAAAATTAGATAAACCTTCTGCTTTTTATATAGGGAAAAGAAGAATTTTTCCAAGTGAGATTCGTGAAAGACTTGTAAAGATAAATGATGAAGATTGCAGAATTCTTGGAATAAATCCAAAATCGTGCAGACCAGAATGGTCTATTTTAACCCTATTGCTTGTGCCTCCAGTTACTGTTAGACCATCTATTACTCTAGAAACTGGAGAGAGAAGTGAAGATGATTTGACTCATAAGCTGAGTGATATTGTTAGAGCAAATCAACGTTTATGGGAAAATTTAAATGCAGGAGCACCAGAAGTAATCATAGAAGATTTATGGGATCTTCTTCAGTATCACATAACAACTTTCTTTGATAATAATATAAGCCGTGTTCCTCCTGCGAGACATAGATCTGGGCAGCCACTTAAGACAATAACTGAAAGAATAAAGGGTAAACAAGGACGCATAAGACATAATCTTGCTGGAAAAAGAGTTAACTTTAGTTCAAGAACAGTAATTAGTCCAGACCCATATATTGATATTAATGATGTTGGTATTCCATTAGAAATAGCAAAAGTTCTTACTGTTCCAGAAAGAATTACAACTTCTAATATGGAAATTCTTAAAGCAAAAATTGATAAAACAACTTATCCGGCTGCAAATAGTATTGTTAGGCCTGATGGGAAGAGAAAAAGAATAACTGATGAATTGAGAGAGCAGCTTAAAGAAGAAGTTGAGTTGAACTATCTCGTTGATAGACATCTCGAAGATAATGATATTGTCCTATTTAATAGACATCCATCTCTTCACAGAATGAGTCTTATGGGACATTATGTAAAAGTACTTTCTGGACGTACTTTTAGAATACATCCAGCAGTAACATTTCCATATAATGCAGACTTTGATGGAGATGAAATGAATGTTCATGTTCCACAAACAGAAGAAGCAAGAGCTGAAGCTAAAGTACTTCTTGATGTTGCTCAACATCTTATCTCACCAAAAATAAATGCGAATGTTATTGGTTGTGTAGAAGATGCTATAACTGGTTTATACTTACTTACTTCAACAAAAAAAATTCTAAGAGAAGAAGCTATACAACTAATTGCAACATGTGGGGGTGACATAACAAAAGTGCATTTTAAAGAAAAAGTTGATGGAATGGAGATTTTCTCTGCACTCTTGCCAAAAATAAATTTTGAGACAAAAACAAAAGCATGTAGAGGAAGAGGGTGTCCATACTTTGAAAGATGTAAAAGAGAAAAATGTCCCTATAATGGTTATGTTGCAATCAAAAATGGAAAACTTATTTCTGGACTTATCGACGAAAAAATTATAGGTGTTGAGACAAACACTCTTACAAGAGAGCTTGATAGGCAAGTTGGAAGAAAAACTACAATAGATTTCTTAAAGAAGATTTTCTTATTAGGGATAATTTATTTGACAAGAAAAGGATTTACTGTCTCTATTGCAGATATAGAAGCCACAGACAAAGTAAAAGAGGATACAAACAATATAATAAAAAATTCTGAAAAGAAAGTGCAAAAAATTATTGAGTCTTATTATAATAAAATTCTTGAAATAATTCCTGGTAAAACTCTTGAAGAGAGTAGAGATATTAAAATTCTGCAAATACTTAATGAAGTAAGAACAAAGGCAGGAGAATCAGTAAAAAAAGAAATTGATAAGAATAATCCGGCTTATATCATGGCTGTTTGTGGATCTAGAGGAAGTCTTCTATTTTTAACACAAATGGCCTCAACTGTTGGACAGCAGTCCTTATGGGCAAAAAGAATTAATTTTGGTTATACTAATAGAACTCTTTCTTTTTATAAAGAAAATGATTATGGCGCAAGAGCCAGAGGATTTATTTATTCAAATTATCTAAAAGGCCTGAGAGCAGACGAATTCTTTTTCACAGCAATAACAGGAAGAGATGGTCTCATGGATACAGCTCTAAGAACACCAAAATCTGGTTATCTTTATAGAAGACTGGTCAATGCTCTGCAAGACCTTCGTGTCGAATATGATGGCACAGTAAGAGACTCAAATTCAAATATTATTCAATTGAAATATGGGGGGGATGGCATAGATATAACAAGGGAGCATTTAGAAAATAAACAGATTGCACCAGGTGAAGCAATAGGTGTCATAACAGCAGAAAGTTTTGGTGAACCAGCTACCCAAATGACTCTTAATGTTTTCCACTTCGCTGGTGTTCAAGAGATG
>DAOWHW010000019.1 GCA_030641225.1 archaeon
GTTGTAGAATAAGCATAAGCAATATCTTTATACTGGTCAATTGCTTCTTTATATATGGCTTCTATTTCTTTTGTATAATGGACCTGAACAGGTCCTTCTACAGAAACTAATTCTAAAAGAGAATAACCTATTTCTTTTTTACCAGTATATTTTTTAAGAACATAAATATCTAAATCTTTTAATTCCCTATATTTTAAAAATTCTGCTTTAATTTCTTTTTTCCATGTTCCCTCAGGCATTACACTAAGTGTTATTTCTCTCTTACTTTTTATATAATTATAGATTATTTCAATAGCTTTTTGTTTTGTTTTTGATTTTTCAGCAAATGGTTCTCCTCCAGGTCTTCTAAATAAAACCACTATACCAAGAAGTCCTTCTTTACCCATGGCAAATTCTTTTCCAACAAAACCAACATAAATATGATTTTTTTTATCACTGTCTTTTTTGAATAACTCTAAATCAGTTCCAATACTAACTTTTTTAGAATATTCTGGTTTTGCGCCTTCTTTTATATTAAGATTTGCTTCAAGATCTTCTATTAATAAAGTTTTTGGCTCTTTAGAACCACATCTAATTTTAACATTTCCAGCATAAGAATAAGGTGAAGGATTAATTGTAACAACATAACAATCTGAATCTTGTATTTCATCCCCTTCGCCAAGTAAGAGTTCATCACCATTAACAATTAACCTAACTCTAGTTTTTGGAACAGAAATTTCATCTAACCTTAAAGTTACTCCAGCACCACAATAAAATCCTGGCAACATAATTTCATCTCTCTTGCCTGGCTCAACACCAACACGCAATTCTCTTATAATTGGCGCTGAATTTGCATTTGTGTAAATAGCAATCTTAGCAGTATTTGGCCCTGTAATTTCTTTTAATCTTACATAACCTTTACTTCTCCAGAAACTATACTTCTTGTAATTATTAAGCCATTCTTCTTGAGTCAGTAATGGAAGAATAAACTGATTTTCATTAATTCCATAGGTTTTTGCAACATCATATTTAAGTTTAACAGAAATTTCTGCTTCTACTTTGTCAGGCATCTTAGCCTCAACTGGCTGTCTTTTTAAGTTTATAAGAAGATAACCAAGATTAGACATACTTGGTGTTCCTTCAAAACTTCCTGGTTTTTGTTCTGGTGATGCATAATAACTTAAAGCATATTTTGCAGGAACAAAAGTTATATAAGCAATCTGATGAGATCTTTTTTCAACTCTTGGAGTAATACTCTTAATATAAGGAACCTGAATCAGCGGATTTATTTTAATTCCAGTCATTCTACAAAAAACAGGAACATCTTGTTCTTCAAGCAAATCAGATCTAACAACAGCAGGACTACATGCATCAGGAGAAATCTCAATAATAAAATCCATTCCAGTCTTATTACAATAAGAATCTTCCCATGGTACCTGCATCCATGGACTCACCTCAGCAGTTGGATAAATATATGGCTCTCTCAAAGTTTGCTCAAAAAATTCTGGAGGCAATTCTTGTTCAAAGGGTGGAGCAGGAGGCATAACTAAGTTTGATTGTTGAGCTTTAACTCCTGCTATTAAAAATATTCCTAATATCAGAGTTGTAATGAGAATTATAAAAATTAAAAATCCTTTTGCTTGTTTTTTATTTTTTATTTTCATCTTATTTAATAAATTAAGATAATAGCGTAATTTGTAATTCACTGATGTCAATAAGACCATAGATATCACCCAACTCAAATATATTGGTTGGAATATCAAATGAGGATGTTTCAATTCTAATTCTTGATGCGCTGAGCAGTTCAGATTCTGTTACTGAAAATTCAGTTTTGCCACCACCAAATAATACGTTTGTTAGAGTTTGTTCTGGAACTTCAATATCAAAACATTGCTCTTGCATTGCTCCAAAAATTCCTGCAATTCCACCAGCAGGAACTTTAATACATTTTTCAACTTGCTGACTTTCAAGACTAATAGATGATTCTTTGAATAAGCTAACAGAAACTTCGTAGGTTCCTTCACTTAACTCAATTTGTTTTTGTTCAGGATAATAAATACTTGTACTATAGTCTTCTGAAACAAAGTTAATTATAGCATATTCATCTGATCCCAAATTAAGATCTAAATTAAGTGTATGAACGGGATTTAGGAAAATGTTTGCTACAAAAGCTCCTGTGCTTGAAACCTGTATTTTTGTGTTAACATATCCAGGAGCTTTAGCAATTAGAAAGCCATTATAACATTGTGGTAGAAATGTTTTCAGAGAAGCTTTTCCCTCGCTGATAGTAGTTCTTCCAACATCACAAATCTGGTTAAAGCATTTATAACCAATATCAGCTTCTAAAGGATATGTTTGTTCACTATAAGTAAAAATGGTTGCTTGTTGTGTTCTATGCTGACAAATATCAAAGATAACTTCTTCGCTCTCAACATCAGGAGCTTCTTTTACAGTATTTTTATCAATAATAACAAGAACTGGGAACTGAAAGACATCTTCCTCTTTAATAATCTGGATTAGGACTGGAAACTTCAAATCATAGATAAAATGATAAGGGACATAACAAAAGCCTACAGCACTGAGAATTCCAAAACCAGGCTGATTACCCATAGGATCAGCTCTCATAATACCATTTTCAGAAGGCCATACCTCAAAAACATGTGGCATCTTTCTAGAATAAAGAAAATAAACCTGCTCATCAATTCTTCTACCAACATCAACTTCAAAATAACTATGCTCAGCATTACTAAAACTATAATAAGACCCTGAAACTTTTATTGCTCCAATATTGCCTTCAAGAGCTTCATTAATCTCTTTTCTAAGCTCAGATATAAGCCAGGTTTTAGGTGCACAGCTTAATTCAATACCTGTAACAGGAGCATATAATCTCAAAACATCGATTGCATAATTATCTAAAAACAAATCTTTCTTTTCAGATTCATATATTGTATTTGCAGTATCATAAAGTTGTCCAAAATTACTCCTAGTTATAACTTTATGATCTATTATTCTGGCTTTTGCATCTTCAAATTCAATATTAAGAGGCCACTTAACATTAATATCAATAGAATTTTTCTTTATATCGACATCAATAACTGGACTACCTTCTAATTCTATATCATAGTTATTATTAAGAAAATTACTAAGGTCACATTCTTGTATTTTCTCTTCCAGATAATCTGAAAATTGCTGTTCAATTTCTCTAAGTTCTGGTCTCTGCTCTCTAGCAAGATTATTCCCAGAAACATAAAACCAATAAGGAACTTCCATGCCAATGAAATTCAGACGAGAGGAAAATGGCATATATTCAGAACCTGATTCAAATTCTGGCAAATCTAAATAGCCAGCTTGCATGCCAGCAATCTTAGATGTATCTTTTACATGTCCAGAAATACATTCTACTAAATAGTCTTCAACAGGTTGAATTTTAGTAGGAATAGCTACTCTTGTTCTTCTAATATAAATGAAAGAGAAGAGAGCAGCAGCTAACACAACCACAGCTATTATTATAAAAAGAGTAACTTGTGCTTTTTTCTGCATTTGGGGCGCCTCTTTTTTTCTCTCTTCTCTTTCGATGAAAAGAAAAATGTCTATATAAATCTTATCACAACTATTGGAATAAAACGCAAAATTTCTTTAAAATTTAAATGGTTTTGCAAATTGTCCAACAACTGGTAATGGGACTTTCTTTCCTGTTAGTGAGTTAACCATTCCAATAATCCAAATTACTAGCATAAATACTAACAATGCTCCAGCTACTACCCAACCAAAAAAAGGTATAATAGCCATTATAGAAGATATTATTGACACTATAATCCAAGCAATAATTAAGACAATTCCTTGTTTACAATGGTAAATACTAAAATCAGTTCTCTCATTCTTTGTTACTAAAACAATTATTATCCCAACTATTGGAATAAAATAACACAGAAATGCGAAGATTTTTTCTGTATTCTCATCAGCTGTCTTTTTTTTCCTCTTTTTTATCATTTTTGTTTTTTATTTATTTTTATTTATTTAACTATCTGTTTTTTATTTATATAAGTTATGGAGTGGGCCCGACCAGAATTGAACTGGCGATCTTTGCCACGTCAAGGCAATGTCATAACCACTAGACCACGGGCCCAATAAAAACATAAAGAAAAGAGAATTTAAAAATATTAACTATCCTTTACCAAAAATAAATCCTACGCCGGCAGAAGCACCAGACTCAAGCTCTTCAATTTTTTTCTTTATTTTTTCATGCTCAGTATTTTCCAAAATCTTAGCTCCAGCATCTAAAAGCGTTTTTTCATTCCTCTCAAAAAAATCAGCGTCAGCATCAATATAAAGATAATTGTATTTTTTATCCATGCCAAGTGCTTTGGCATCTCTTATAATATAGCCCTGTCTTTTAAATTCATTAATCTGCCATTCTTTAGCCTTCTCAACCTTAGTGCCTTTTTTACCAGCCTCTTTTTCTATTTCGACATCTAACTCACCAATTGCTTTTTCAGGGGCCTCAAGAATATTTTTCACACTAGATAATTTATCTGATGGAATCTCATAAATTTTTATCATTTTTTCTTAGATAAATTAACCCCATAAGAATTTTTAATCTTTTTAATTGTTCCACAATCCATACAGATATCATAAACAATAAATTTAAGTGTATTTTTAGATACCATTATTTTTTCTTTAAGATTATAAGATCCACATCTAATACAAATATCATCTGAATTTTTTAGATCCTTAAAATATTTTCTAATAGAATTATAAATGTTCCCGAATATTCTTCTATTTCCTTTCTCATTCTCATTTTGTATCTTATTATCTAAATTCATTTTAATCTCCTTTATTTTATTATATTTTAAAAAACATTTCTCTTATAAAGCTTTCTATTGTCACTACTACCTAATAACACAATAAGAAAGAATATTGTGTTATTTTTTCTTGAGCATATCTAAATAAAGATCACATTCCTCATAATTATGCATACAATGCTTTTTTAATGTTTTAATATCAATTCTGCTTAAAAATTTAGGACAAGGAAAAAATTTTTTACAATAATAAAAAAATTTGCCTTCTTTCTTTAAATTTACGCATATTTGTTTTCCTTCTAATTGGGATTCTAAATCTAAAATCTCTTTCTTTTCTTTATCTGAGACAAACTTATCAAGATTATTTCCAGTTTCTGATTCAGATGACATTTTCCCCTTAAAGCCTCAGGAGGGAGCCGAACCCTCGACCTACGGTTTACAAGACCGTTGCTCTACCAACTGAGCTACTGAGGCATGAAAATAGGTGTCTTAGAAAACTTTTAAACTTTATCTTTGTTATTGAAAAATACTTGGAGATCTTTAATAACCCCATTATCTTGTGGCATCATCTTAAGATTTTTTGCTTCTTCTAAACTGAATAAGGCCATTTCTTTCCCTTCTTTTTGCTCAAATTGCGAAGTATTTGCAAAATGTATTAGAAAAATATTGAGTTCGAAATGATGTTCTTCGGTTTCAAAAATATGCTTCTTAAAAAAAGAAAATTCCTTAACTTTATAGGTCAATTCTTCCTCAATTTCTCTTATTAAAGCTTGTTCAGGAGTTTCATTTTCCTCAATCCCTCCTCCAAAAAAAGCCCATTCTTCACCCCATTTACTTATGCCTTCCCTGTTCTGAAGTAGAATCTTATTCTCTTTATTATAAAATATTGCGACAGAAACTTCTCTTCTCATTTTATTTAACTTTTTCTATCTTAACAATCCTTAATTCACAGACTGCCAAAGGATAGATTTTTTTCAGCTTCTTGCTCAGCTGTTTTTGTATTATTGCACTTACAATTTCTTGAAAGAGTTTAGGTCTTATCTTATCCTCCACTGTTTTCATTAAGAATTCCTTTGCAGTTTCTCTTAAAGCTTTCCTAACAGATCTGTGAACTCTTTTTCTTGTAATAAGAAACGGCTTCAATCTAATTTCTATATTTTTATCTTTGATTTTACATTTAAAAGAATCTTCAACAATGCTCACGCCCCTATTAATTAAACGTCTTATATAAGAAGGATGAAGTCTAAATTCATATATTTCGCCAATAAGTTTATCATCTTTTTTTCTGACAATAAAACGACCTTCGCAATTTTTTCCTTTCAAAATCTTTGTAAGATCAAATTTAATTATCTTATTTTCAAGATCTTCTGGCTTAAAGGCTAGTAAACTAATAATAGTGCCAAAAATTTCAAGTTTTACATCAAAATATTTTTTCTTAGCTATAGCCATTTTATTTATTTGTTTTTTATTTTTGTTCTTATTTTTTTATCTTATTTTATTTTTTTCTTCTTTTCCTCAAAGACTACTCTTCCTGCTCTCTTTCCTTTTTTTTGGATGGCACTTTTACCACATTCCTTACAAGTATAAATTAAACTTGTTTTTTTGGTGCTTTTTGATTTTCTTTTCCATTTTGTAATAGCTGGTTTACTTCCCCATCTTCCAAGATTGCCTTTGCCTCTTCCTAATCCTCTTTTTCTAACTCGTTCTAGAGAGCCTCTTTTCAGAGCTCCTCTTTGGTGTCCTGTCTTTGCTTGAGTAATTTTTTGTTCTGTATGTTTCTTACAATATGGACAATATCTTCTTGTCTTTCTTGGAATTTTCATTTTTATTTTGTTTCAATTAGAATAGCTTTTTCATCTCCCAAAAGGATCTGTGCTATTTCCTGAGGAAGATTAGCTATATCTCCTAATTTAAATGGACCAAGTTCAGTGCCTTCTTCATCAAGAAAGGCTGATACATCTTCTTTAAACCTAATTAAAATATTTTTTAAATCTTTCTTCTCTTCATTTGCCTGACCATTCAATTTTTGTATTACTATTTTTTGATTTTCCTCAAGTTTCCCTACAGTTATTTCAAAAAGTTCTTTTTCATGTTTCAATAGATTATCAGTATCTCCCTTGTTAATTCCAGTAAGGGCAGCTGTAAATGCAAGGTTCAGAACTTTACGTTCACGAATTGCAATAATCTCTTTAATTATTGATAAAGTATTATCAAGTTGTTTTCTTGTCATTCTTACAGTATCTGAAAATAATTCAGTATTTTTCTGTTCCCTGTTAATAATTTCCTTCTTTTCATGAAGATAAGAGGCTATTTCCTCCAAAAAATTCTTTGGAAGCTGTTGTAAAGCTTCATTATACTTTTCGTTCCGTAATATATCATAAATTTTTTGATAAGTTATCATTTTCCCTTAGCTTAGCATTATAAAGAGATAATAAGAATTTAAAAATCTTCTTGCTTAACATTTAATATTATACTCAAAGTAATTATCATATGGCATTTTAATTTTCATCATGTTCTTTATAGAAAATTTCTCAAAATATCTTCTAAAGGGTCTCATAGAATTTCCGTGAGCTGAAAGTGCAACATTAACATTATTCTTTTTAATAAAGACTAATAAATCTTTTATAAAACTCCTCACTCTTTTTTCGACCATTTTAATGCTCTCGCCGCCTGGTGGAGGAACATTATATGATCTATGAATTATATCAAATTTTTTCTTTCCATATTTTTCTATGAATTTCTTGTGACTTTTGCCCTGGAGTCTCCCATAACTTCGCTCAATCATTTTATCATTTTGAATCAAAATCTTGCATTCTGGATGATATTTCAAAACTTCTTTTAAGGTTTCTTTGGAGCGAGATAGTCTTGTAAAAAAAGCAGCATCTATCTTTTTATTTTTTAATTTTTTTGCGATAATTTTGGCTTGCTTAATACCAAGTGGAGTTAATTCTGAGTCTCTCCATCCAGTGAACCATCTTTTCTTATTATAATATGTCTGTCCATGTCTAAACAGATAAATTTTACATACCTTTTTCCTCTTTTTTCTTTTTATCATAAAAAATGATATTAAAACAAAGTATTAAAAACTATCGTGAATTAATTTTTTTATATCAGAAAAAAATTAGAAAATGTTCAATCTTCTTAAGAAAAAGTTCAAACAAATATTTAGCAAAACAAAAAAAGAATTAGAAAAACAAACAAAGGAAAAAGAAAAAGAGATTAGAGAAGAAATTAAGGAGAAGCCAGAAAAGAAACAAAGACTCTTAACCAAGTTAAAGAAACTAGCTACTACAACCAAGCTAAGAGAAGAAAATTTTGATAAATTCTTTTCTGATCTCGAAATTATACTTATTGAAAATAATGTGGCCTTAGAAGCCATCGCATTTTTAAAACAAAAGCTAAAGAAGGATATAATTGGAAAGGAAATTAAGAGAAAAAATATAGAAGACGAAATTAAAAAAAGTCTTCAAGAAGCTATAAATGAGCTTTTGATTGAGCCTTTTGATCTTGTTAGTAAAATAAAGGAAAAAGTCAAAGAAGAGAAACCCTATACTATTGTTTTTTTTGGAATAAATGGGGGTGGTAAGACAACTACAATAGCCAAGTTGTGTTGGCTTCTAAAGAAACAAGGCCTGAGCTGTGTTCTTGCAGCAAGTGATACTTTTAGAGCAGCTGGTATAGAACAGTTAGAAAAACACGGCTCTAAACTTGGAGTGAAAATTATTAAGCATAAATATGGGGCTGATCCTGCTGCTGTTGCTTATGATGCCATTGCACATGCTAAAGCCCAAGGAATAGATTGTGTTTTGATTGATACAGCAGGAAGAATTCATGTTAAAGCTGATTTAATGAGAGAGATGGAAAAAATTGTTAGAGTAGCAAAACCAGACCTTAAAATTTTTGTTGGTGAGGCAATAGTCGGAAATGATGTTATTGACCAAGCAAAAGCATTTCAGAAAGCTATAGGGATAGATGCAATAATTCTAAGCAAGGCTGATATTGATGAAAAAGGCGGAGCAATGATTAGTGTTAGTTATATAACAAATAAGCCAATTATCTTTCTTGGAATTGGGCAGGAATATAACAAACTCAAAAAATTTGATAAGAAAGAGCTCATTAAGAGTATACTTAGTTAAGTTTTATAAATAAGTTTATCTTCTTTAAAAATATGTTAGACAAATTAGGCAATGTATTAAAAAAAACAATGTCAAAGCTAGCTGGAGCTGTATTTATTGACAAAAAGATTACTGAGGAAATTATTAAAGATCTTAAATATGCACTTCTTGAAGCTGACGTTGATATAAAAACTACAACAAGTTTATGCGATAAAATAAGAAAAAAAGCTGGAGAAAAAATTCCTGGACTTGAAAAGAAAGAAAAATTAATCAAGTTAATACATGACGAACTTATTAAAATTCTTGGAAAAGAAGAGCAAGAAATTAAAATAGACAAAAAGAAAAAGCCATTCAAAATCATGTTGCTTGGCCTTTATGGGGGCGGTAAAACAACTACTGCAGCAAAGTTAGGTTTTTATTATAGTAAAAGAGGCTTGAAGAGTTGTCTTATTGGTCTTGATGTTCATAGGCCAGCAGCACCAGAACAACTAGAACAGCTGGCAAAAAAAGCTAAATTGTCTTGTCTAATTGATAAAAAAGAAAAATTAGCTGGAAAAATCTGGAATAAATTTGAAAAAAAATTAAAAAAATATAATCTTGTAATTATTGATACAGCTGGTAGAGATGTACTTAGCAATGCTTTAATTAATGAACTTAAAGCTCTACATAGAGAGATTAAACCAGATCTTACTATTCTTGTAATGCCAGGTGATATTGGAAAAACAGCTTCTACTCAAGCCAAAGGTTTTAACAAGGCTTGTAAAATTGATGGCATCATAGTAACAAGAATGGATGGAACAGCAAAAGGTGGCGGCGCTTTGGTAAGTTGTGCAGAAACAAACGCTAAGGTCATTTTTATTGGCACAGGTGAAAAACTTCAAGATATAGAAATTTTTGATCCAAGTGCTTTTGTTTCTCGCTTACTTGGAATGGGAGATTTAAAGGGCTTACTTGAAAAAGCAAAGCTTGCTCTTGAAGAGAAAGAACAAAAGAAAATTGAATCAAGGCTTAAAGAAGGTAAATTTACTCTTAGTGATTTTTATGATCAGATCAAAACAATGCAATCTATGGGGCCACTTGGCAAAATTGCAGAAATGATTCCAGGTTTTGGTGGTATAAAAACTAAAGTTCCGAAAATTTTTGATGTTCAGGAGGCTAAGCTAAAAAAATGGAGATTTACCATAGATAGTATGACACCAGAAGAAAGGGAAAATCCTGAAATCCTTAGTTCTGGAAGAATTGCAAGAATTGCCAAGGGAAGTAATGTTTCAACTGCTGATATTCGCACCCTAATAAAACAATATAAAGTCGTAAAGGAATTTGTTTCTGGAGCCAAAGGCATGAAAGATTTGAGTCCAGGACAGATTGATAAAAAAACTCTTCAGAAATTAGCAAAGAAATTTGGTAGAAAGATGTTTTAATTATTCTAATATTTTATAAATCTTTATTTTCTAGTTAAAAGCCATGAAGCAAATACTGTAAGCACGAGAAGAATTATTATGCCAATAACGCTTGGCTGCATTAAGAAAGTTTTTGGTCCTGCAAGGGACTTAGTAATAAGGTCACCAAAAACATAAATTGCTGAAACAACAAAACCTATTACTAATACCACAACAATAATCCATGCAAACCATGGCTGAAAGAATTTATCAATATCTCCTTTTATCAGGCCAACCACAAGAGCTATGAATAATAAAGATACTATAAGAACAGCAAACCAAGGGGCTATTAACTTAACATATTGTACTGCGCTTGCAGAAACAAGAAAGATTATAGAGACTGCAAAAGAAACTAGAATATGTACAAATTTGTTTTCTCCCAAAGCTTTTGTTTTTCCTAATAAAGCATAGGTAACTACAAAAACTAACAAAAATCCAAATACAGGAATAAAGGCTGATATTCCTGTTAAATCTATTTCCACCATTTTTATTCTCTTTTTATCTTAATTTTTAATCTGTTGTTTCTCTAAATACTTTACCACCCTTTATTTTGTTTGTTAATGGCCCCAAAAATACAATTGCAACCATTAAGATAATGATTGCAAAAATAATTACTATAGCGCTATTTCTTTGAAGCCAGAACCAAAATCCCTCTCCAAAAATCATCTTAAATACTCCAGAACGTGCCATGACAACTAAGAATATTGCTCCTCCAGCTAAGCTGAAAATCCACATCCATGATTTGTCACCTGGTTTTAATGCAACTCCAAGCAAGATAATTAAAGCAAGCATTATTGCTATTCCAATTGCTAAATTTGAGAAAAAATACATAAAAAAGCCACCAACATATGGATTACTTACTGTAAAGAATCCTAAGATTAGGGCTATGATTAGATTTACTCCACGATTATCAAAAAGTTTTATTTTTTCAAGTATTGCAAAAACAATAGCAAAAATTAATATAAATGGAAAGAGAACAGTAAAAACACCAAATTGTTCCCATTGTTGTATTACGCCATACAAAGCTGTCCAACCAAAATCACTATATCCATTAACCATTTTTTCCTCTTTTCTATATTATATCTAAAAAATTATATTTTATATACTTTTCTTTTTATTTAATCTTGCCATGGCTTTTTATAACTTTCTTCTATAAGTAAATCTAAACATCTTTTTTTAAGTTCTTCTTTCTTTGAAGCTTCTAATATTTCTATGGGGGTTTTATCTGTAGTAAATTCGCCTCGAAGTTCAGTTTCTTTCAGTATTAGATACTGGCCTGAAATTTTTTGGAAAATAAATCTTGCTGTAAGATATCTACGTTCTCTATCTAATCTAGCTCTTTTTCGATCTCCCATTATAAAAAGATCTACATCTGTCATGGTAATTGAACAAGGAAGAGCCACTCTTGCTTCATAACCTTTTTTTAATTCTATTATATCTGCTGTATTAAAACCCCAATTAATTTCACATAGTATATTCTTTTCTTTTTTAATCACAGTTTTTAATGACATTCTTATTTTTTTGAACCTTTGCTCTGAGTCAATACCAAGGCAATTGCTCCACCAAAAATCATAATAAAGATTATTATAGCCAACATATCACTGTTTATGTTTGCTAATTGTATTTTTTCGAGTAAACCAGCTGCCCAGATTACTGAAACAATGATAGCTAAACCAAATAATATTCCTAACACAACCTGCGTTCCTTTATTTTCTTGTTTTATTCCAATAAATCCAAAAACAAGGAAATAACCCAACAAGATTATAACCATTGTGGCTATTAATGGTATAAGTTTTATTGTAAAACCAACTAATGATTGCACACCAATAAACATAAAACCAATAATAATAGCTACAAGAAGATTGGCATATTTTTTCTCTTCTCCTAATATAGATGTTTTTTCAAGTATAGCATAAACAACAACAAAAATCAGTAAAAAGGGTAGAATTATATTTGTAAATAAAGGATGTGCAAATATACTAAAAGTTTCTGCGATCATCTTAGATTAAGTTTTTTATTATTTCTATTGTTCTGACATTTCTAGATCTTCTTTCATTTCTTCCTGTGCTGGAATAGCATTTCTATTTATAATAACAACCTCACTTATAGCCTTAACATATTGGTGAGGAATTATTAAACCACGAGCGCCAGAAAGTAAAGAAAAAAGAGTGCTATCGCGAGCAATTTTAACACGCCAGCTGTCCACTTTATTCGCAATTACATTAGCCTCTTCTATAAGACCAACATAATCTCCAGAATCTGTAAAAATTTTCATCCCAGCAGTCTCACTTATACGCAAAATTTTCAAAACCATCTTTTGTTATATATTATTTTACTATATTCTTTAGCATTTAATTAATTCTTATAATTAAAGAAGCTTTAAATATTTTATGTTGTTTTTTTTCTATTTAGTATTATTGCAAATGTTTTTATAATCTTTTTCTTTTTTAAAAGATAGAAAAAAAGAGGGCACTGATAATGGTAAGAGAAGATCTTCGCGATTTTCTAAAGCAATTTGAAGCTAAAATAGAAAAAGAGTTAAGAGAGGGTATTGAAGAGGAAGCAACAGATTACTCCCATGAGTATGATAAATTTAGGAAAGAAACTCTCGCTCCTTTAAGTAAGTATGAAAAAGCTTGTAAAAGTATAGGTAGAATTGTTAGGTTAAGACTCGCACAAAAAGATAGAGAAAGAACTAAAAGGGCTGTAGAAAGAGCTCATCTTGATATTGAACCAGAAGAGGCTGCTGGCCTGGCTATATTTACATTAGTTGGCACAATAATTTTTGCCGTTTTAATTTCATTTGCAATTTTTTTGTTGATAGGCACTTTTCCTATTCTGATTTTTGCCTTATTATTTCTTGTATCCTTTTTTCTTTTTTACTTTTTTAAAACTCTACCATCAAGATTAGAACAAAAATGGCGTTTGAAAGCTTCATCACAAATGGTGCCGTGTGTTCTTTACATAGTTGTATATATGAGACATACCTCTAATTTAGAAAGGGCCATTCATTTTGCTTCCCAACATCTTCAACCCCCACTTTCTCTTGATTTAAAAAAGATATTTTGGAATGTTGAAACAGCCAAGTATAGCACAATAAAAGATGCTTTAGATGCATATCTTGAAACCTGGCGTGAGAAGAATCTTGAATTTGTAGAATCTTTTCATCTTATAGAATCTTCTTTGTATGAACCTGTAGAATCAAGAAGAATAAGGACTCTAGAGAAAGCTCTTGAGGTTATTCTTGATGGTGTTTATGAAAAAATGTTGCACTACGCTCACGACGTAAAGAGCCCTATTACGAATATCTATATGTTAGGCATAGTTTTACCAACTCTTGGTCTAGCACTATTACCACTTGCTTCAACACTTCTTCAAGGAGCAATAAAGTGGTATCATGTTGCTCTCCTTTTCAATATACTTATTCCATTTCTTGTTTTTTATATGACTAATAATATTCTAAGCAAACGTCCTGGTGGCTCCGGTGAAACAGAACTTCTTGAAAGAAATCCTCTTTATAAGAATTATAAATCGAAAAAACCATACATGATTGCAGCCCTCATAGCATTGCCTTTCTTGATACTTGGTTTATTACCCTTACTATTACATTATATTCCCTCGACACCAATTGATTATAATTTTGAGCAGCTTGGTATAGGCTTCTTTGGTAATCAAACAATTTTTGATTTTAAAATTGATCCAGATACTGGTTCAACAGTTGGTCCATTTGGACCTGGTGCTTTGCTACTGAGTGTATTTATTCCATTTTCTATTGCATTATTCTTCGCTCTAGCTTACAGACTAAAGACAAAGGCTCTTGTTGAAACAAGAAAAGAAACAAAAAGACTTGAAAAAGAATTTGCTTCAAGTATCTTCCAACTAGGAAATAGACTTGCAGATGGTATCCCTGCTGAAATGGCTTTTGGAAGGGTAGCTACTTCTCTTAGAGGCACTCCAACAGCTGGTTTTTTTAATATAGTAAATTCAAATATACAACAAGCAGGAATGAGTGTTAAGAGCGCTATTTTCAGCAAAGGTAGAGGAGCTATTAATTATTATCCCTCTGAGCTAATCAGAACAAGCATGAGAATTCTTATTGAAAGTGTAAAAAAAGGTCTCGGTGTTGCCTCCAGAGCTTTAATGGCTATAAGTGATTATGTTAAAAATATTCAGAAAGTGAATGAAAGGCTCAAGGATTTACTGGCAGATATAACAGCTGGAATGAAAAGTAATATGACTTTTTTAGCTCCTCTACTTGCAGCAATTGTCGTTGGCTTAGCATCAATGATAACTATGATATTAGGAAGACTTGAATTAATGATTACTACAGGAGCATTAACAGGTTCAGAGGTGCTTCCAGGCTTGGGTCAACTTGGTGGTATTACAGAAATGTTTAGTATTGTAAAGATGATTCCTCCATACTGGCTTCAAATTATTGTTGGAATCTATATTATAGAAATAATTTTTATCCTGACAGGAACTCTTGTAACAATTGAGTCTGGTGAAGACCGTCTCGGAGAAAAAGCAGAAATAAGTAAAACACTCTCAACAGGAATGCTTCTTTATACTGTTGCTGCTTTTATTGCAATAATTGCCCTTGCAGTACTTGCAGCAGTAGCAGTGGCGGGAATAGCTGTATAAATTTTATATAGAATTTAAATTTCTTATTCAACAATAATTACCAATCAAGATTATAAATTTGTGTAGAATCTTTTCCAAAATAAAGCCATATTGGGCCTTCAAGATAATGTTGGGCAGTCTCATAGTCATAGTTAGTGTAGAGATATAATTCTCCTATAGGAAATGGAATTTTTCTTGATATTGCTAAATCACTAGCAGAACTAAGAGTAACTTCATCAACAAGATTTCCATCTCTTGCGCGCTCTAGTTTATTTGGATTAATTTTATCATACATTTTCAGACCCTCGTAATCTCCTACTTTCATTGACCTTTTTCCATGCTTTATTCTAAATTTATCCTTAATACCAAAATCACCAGAAGGATCAATTTCTTTTGTTCCAGTTAATGATCTAAATGAACCGTCAAAAACAAGAAATATTCTATAATTCTTTGTTCCATCTGGATAAGTTGCAAGAAGTAATTTATCAATATAGCTTTTATTTTTCTTAATACCAATATCATCCATTAAGCGCCATCTTTTATTAGAAAATTCCCATGGATTCCAATCATTCCAATCAATCTCATAACCTTTAAATTTTTTTTCAAATTGATAGGAATCATAATAATTACTTTCTGTTTCTTGAGAATTTAGAGAATTTGGTGTTAATAATAAACCACCAGCCACTAGCAAACAACTTGCAAATATTTTTTTAACTAAATTTGACATTTTACCCTTATCCTTTGTTGGATTGGAATAACTTTTTAAAGTTTAAAAACTTTTTTGTTGCATGAAAGATAAAAGGGGTCTTGTCTGGAATGAGATTGCTTGGTGGATATTAGGATTAATCATTCTTGCTCTCGTCATCATTTTAATCGTGATTTTACAAAAAAGAGGTATCACTTTACTAGTACAACTTAAAAACTTTTTAAGATTTGGAAGATAAAATAAAATGGCTAGAGAAATTATGAGCAATGTTATAAGAGCAATAATTATTGCGGCAGTAATTATAGTTATCGGCGCTTTGGCTGTTATTTTCTTTAATAAAGTTTTGCCAGTAATAATAGGAGAAGAAATAAGTCTTGAAGATCAACAACAAAATGAAAACAATTTTAATAAACTAATTGAAAATATAGAAAATTGTTATATAAATGAAGATGATGATTGTTTGTGTGAAGGACTTCCAGATTTTCCAGGAAGTTTTCTCAAAAATTCAAAAATTATTATCAAACAAAAAAATAATGAAGAAATCGAAATTAATTGGACATTTAAGAAAAAAACATACAAAAATCAAATTTTGGCTGATATAAAAATTTCTGCCATATATTTTGATACAAAAGAAAAAGTAACATATGGAATCAAAAAAACAATTAATTTTGAAACTGAGCCTCCAACATTTGAACAAATAGGTTTAGAAAAGGGAGTATTTAAAAAATATTATCCAATACTTATGACAGGTAAAATTTATAAAAAAGATAATGAAATCTATTTTATAATTAAATATATTGATTATAAAAATCCGACATTAAGAGATCCTGACATAAGAATATGTGGTGAAAAGGAAGAAAAATAACAAAAGAAAATTTTAAAAACAACTCTTGCTTTTTAAATAAGGAAAATAAAACAAAAGAGGTAATAGATAATGAAAAATAAAAAAGCTATAGAGATGAATATTACAACAATTGTTGTAGTGATTCTAGCTCTCCTTGTTCTAGTAATTTTGGCACTATACTTCACAGGTGGGATGCAGCAATTATGGGAAAGAATTACAGGAGTAGCAGGCACATATGATGAATCAGAGGTGACAAGTGCTAGACAACTTTGTACAACATTTTGTGTTATTGAAGATGAGCAATCTTTTTGTTCAACACCTTTTAATCTGAGAAAGGGAGAAGAAACTGAAGTAAAGTATTGTGACCAAGACCCTATAAATGCACAAGATTCTCCTAGTTGTACTAATTTCAAAGATCTTGACTGTAGTCAATATAGAGAATAAACATAAGATAAAAAATGAATAAGAAGGGCGTAGAGCTTTCAATTAATACTATAATTATCATAATTCTTGCTATTCTTGTTCTTATAGTTATTTTATTTATTTTTAGTGGTGCTATGAGAGATTTTGCAGCAAATTTATTTGCAAAACTTAAGACTGCTCTTGGACTATGGAATTCGACACAAATTCAATAAAAAAATAAGAAATAAGAAATTTTAAATATTATCTTAATCTTGTTCTTTTATGAATAAAAGAGGAACACTGATGCTTTTAGAGCAGATAATTAAATTAATAGTTGCAGTTATTGTCATAACTCTTATTATTTATGCTGGTGTTGTTCTCTTTCGAAGTTATTTTGGTAGTCAAGAAGAACTACAAGCAAAAGGAACTCTTGATGACATTATAATAACATTATCTGAAACAGGAGAAGCAGAAACTTCTGAATTATTTATTATGGCTCCTTCTGGTTGGAGCATAGTTGCTTTTGATGCTTCACATAATAAGAATGCTGATTTTTATAAGCCAAGTATAAGGCAACCAAATATTGTTTGTCTATGTAAGAAAAAATGTAAAAGTGAATTTTGTCGTGTAATTGATATGCCTCTAAAACAAGAAGATAAATTAGCAAATATTAAAATTAGAATAATGAAGTTGTGGATTAATAATCAAAATACATATTATAAAATAATCAAGGCTAGTGATGCAAAAATTCAAGACAGTCTTTCAGAAGAAAATAGATTAAAAGGTTCTTTATACACAGCTTCATCAACAGAACTTGATAAATGGCTTCAAGAAAAAGAGTCTCTTTTAGCTGGGATTAATGAATGTATTATTGATGCTTCAGAACAGACAGGAATTCCTTCACAAATAATTCTCGGGATAGCTATCCATGAAAGTAATTGGGGCAAGAGTGATCTTGCTATGGAATGTAATAATTTATATGGCATAAAACAGCAAGGTCCTGAAGGAATATGTAAAATGTCAACTCAAGAGCAGGAAGGTGATAAATTCATAACAATAAAGGCAGAATTTGCAAAATATAAAACTCAGTGTCAATCTGTATATCATTTTGTAGAAACAATATCAAAATCCTTCTATTATGTTGAAGCAATGGAACATACTGATGATATAGAAAAAATGATTTATGCTATTCATGGCTGTTCAGGACCTTATGCCGGACAAAACTGTATTTATGCTACAGATTTGGAATGGGCTAATAAAGTTTTAGAAATTATAGATGAAATAGAAGAGTCAGAAGAATCAAAAAATGTTTAAAAAAAATAAAAAAGGGCTTACAACAGAAATTCTAATCAAAATTATTTTATATATAATTCTCTTTGCACTAATTGCCAGTGCGATTACTTATCTTCTTAAAAGATATGGTGTAATATAATTTTATTTTTTCTTTCTTATCTTAATAACTTTTTTCTTGTTTATATCTACTATAACATTATACTTAAACTTCTCATAAGTTTCATCGTTCTCTATTCTAAGAGCTAGTTCAAATTCTTTATTAGGTATAAAATCTGTTATGCGTGTCTGCCAAATATATTTTTCTTGCCCGTCATAAGCTCTCCCCCAAGTATGATTCACAGACTTAAGACCATATTTACGCATGGCTTTGTTAAGGTCTTTTTCTATATTATTTATTACCTCAGTAGGTACGCCTCCAGAACTACAACCAAAAATTACTAGAGCCAATCCTGTCACAATTCCATTTCTTATCTTATTCTTTAAATTTTTCATTTCTCTGGGGAGATAAGTTTATTAATAAATCTTTCTGATTAATAATATGAACAAAAAGGGGGCAACAGTTCAGGCAATAATTATCTCAATTATAATTATTCTATTAAGCGGAGCAATAATCTTTTTGTTTTTTAGATTTCTTCCATATAAAGAAATGATTGATAAGGAGGCATGTCATCAATCTGTTATATTGAGAAGTCAGTCAATTGCTGGTTTTGAACCAGGAAAACATTTAGTGCCATTAAATTGTAAAACTCAAGAAATAGAAATTAGCTCAACAAACGAACAATTTATAGCAAGAGAAATTTCTAATGCCATGTATGATTGTTGGTGGATGTTAGGAGAAGGCAAATATGATTTTTTTTCTGATCCAAGCTGGCAAGAAATTGTTATTGAATTTGGAACAGCACAAGGAACAGCAAAAGCCAATTGTGTTGTCTGTAGCATAATAAAATTTACAGAAAATGTGCAAGATAAAAACCTTAGAATAGATGTTGCAGAATTTATGGAATCAACAAAAATACCGACAAAAAATATTACTTACTTAGAATATTTGGCAGGACAGGAAGATGTAAGACTTCCTACAGGTCTAGAAATAGAAAAAATTGACACGAGTCAAGAATATGCAATAGTTTTTATAGGTATAAGAGGAGGCAATTTTTGGTCAGGACTAATAAGTGGTGTTGGTGGTGGTGCTATAGTTGGTGCCATAACTGGATTAGCTTTTGGTGGACCACATCCATATTTGATAGCTGCAACAACAGTTGCTGGAGATGTTCTTGGAAAACTCAATGCCATAAAAGAATTTCAAAATGCAAGAATAGCTTCTGTAAGATGTGATGGAGAAAAAAAAGGCTGCTTTATTCTTTATCTTATTCCTTTAACAGTAAAAGATTTAAGCATGACTTGCCAGAATATAGAAAGTATTTCTTAGTAAAATCTAATAAGATTTATTAATGCTTTTTTCTTAAAATGATTATGCTAAATAAAAGGGGTTTTGAGCTTAGCTGGGAGTTTATTTTTAGTCTTTTGTTTATTATAGCAATCATAGTCATGATGAGTATCTGGGTGGGTGGACAATCATCTGGATTTGGGCTTCAAAAACAAATTTTAGCTAAAGAAATCTGTATTTTAATAGGATCAGCAGATCCAAGCACAGAAATTATAATTGAACATGATAAAAAATTAACTATAGAAAAAAAAGATTCTGGAATTGTCGTAAAAAAAGGCGAATTTGATAGGGGATATTTTTATGATTGTTATCTTCGAGATAATATTGAATTTTCAAAAAAAGATGATTTCACAATTATCAAAATAAATTAAAAAAATAGATATAAAAGATAAAAAAAATAGGTGAAAAGATAAAATGGGGATGAAAAATAAAAAAGCTCAGCTTGGACATGCAATGACTTGGCTTCATAAATTTTTTATTCTTGTTCTTGTTATTGGTGGTGTAGTTGCTATAGTCGCAGCGCATTATTCACAACAATTTGATATTCGTGATCAAGAAATGAACATTATAGCACGAAAACTTATTGAATGTATTGCTCCAAATGGACACGTAACAAGATTCGACAAAGAGGTTATTGAAGATTGTTTTCCTTTTGATGAAAAAGAGTTTTTTATTAATATTAGTTTAGAAAATGACTATATTTCTATTGGAGATGGTTTTCTTGAAATACTATGTCAAGCAAAAGAAGAAGGTACGAAAGCCAAGTTTTACCCAGCTTGTCTAAAAGAAAATTATTATGTTTTCAAGGAAGATAAAGAAACTAACTTAAAGATTTTTATAGCAATCAAAAAATTTGAGAAAAATTTATAAAATGAAACTAAAAAATAAAAAAGGTCAGATAGGAGAGCTCATTTCAGATACAGCAGCATTAATTGTTATTGCTTTTCTTCTATTAATATTTTTTATTATATCATCTAGTCTATGGGGATTTCCAAAACCAAATATTGAAAAACAAGCTATAGAAGACTCGCTTTATAATCAAGAACATGTTTCACTTAATAACTGGCTAACAAGAAAAGTTGAAGTTAATGTTGGTAGTACAATTCAAGAAATGACTATAGCTGAATTAATAAGACTTTCAGAACTTGACCATAGTTACAAGGGTCAGTTAGAAAAAATGGAAGATATGGCTTTTGATAAGATTTATGATACTTACAAAGTAAGGATTATGCTAAGTAAAGATGCTTTTGAACCAGGTTATGAAATAATTCCTATTGGAGTTGTTGGTGGTATTTTCACAATTATGCCTACAGTAAGGATTATTAAAAGTCCTTTATTTTATGTTCCCTCAAATGAAACAATTGCTGTAAATATGGAAATTCAAAAATAAAATGATAAATAAACAAAATAAAAAAGCGAGTATATTTGCTCTAGGAATGGTTCTAGGAGTAATTATACTTATGGGTATCGCATGGTATGGTTTTGCAGCAACTAACAAAAATATTTATAAAGGGATTAAAATAATTGATCCGCTCAATTATAAAAATCTAAAAGATAATTTTGCTCTTTATCTTAATGAGTCAGCAAAACTTTCGGCAAGCCAATCTTTTTATGAAATCGCAAAGGAAACTGCCATAGATAAAGAAAACCCAGGATGTAATATATATTCAGGAAAAGATTATATTATCTGGTCTCAGGAGTGTAAACCAGAACAAAAAATTATAGAAGAGATGTTTATTAAATACTATAATAAAAGTTTCAATATACTGTTACAAGAATATCCTTTAATTGATACAGAAAAAATAGAATATAACCATATTTTAGAAGAAAATCAAATTAATTCATTTGCGTCTTTAGAAAAAATCAAAACAACAAAAAAGGCAGTATTTGCCACATATAATGTAAGTTATGAATTTGATCCTTCTACAAATCTCGATATTAAAAAACAAGAGATTCATTTAGAAGACTTTATCAGTATTTATCAAAAAACAACAAACCAAATAAAAATATGTAAAGAAGAAGAAAATCAGTTAGATTGTATTAAAAAAAATCTTGAGTTTGAAAGATGGATTTTTTACGTAGATAAAGAAGGTTCATTTTTTATTTTTGAGTTTAAAACCAAAAAATATTTCTTTTTTGAAAATGTTGATGGAAGAGAAAGATTTAACCCTCTAAAATTAAATTTTGCAATTATTGAAGAATAATCGTTTTAGTACAGGAATATTTAAAAAAAGACCTTCTTTTTATAATTATAATAAAATGATTAAGGCAACATATCAACAACTTATTCAAAGAATAGTTCATCTTTCTGGCCTGACTATCGGAGAAATTGAAAGAAGAATTGAGGCTAAAAAAGCTAAGCTTTCTGGTTTGATTAGTAGTATTGGTGCAGCCCAAGTTGTAGCTGCAGAACTTGGTATTAGTTTTGAGAAACAAAGGTTCAAAATAATAGATATGCTTATAGGGATGAAAAAAATTAGTGTCATAGGTAAGGTAATAGAAACCTATCCTACCAGAAAATATAGAAGAGCAGAACATGAAGGAGAGATAGGTTCTTTCCTACTTGCTGATGATGGTTCAAGTATTAGAGTTGTTCTATGGGATACTAATCATATTGATATGATTAGAAATGGGATAATAAAAAAAGATATAGTTATAGAAATAAAAAATGCTGATGTTAGAGGCACTACAATAAGGGAAATTCATCTTAGTTCTAATGCAAAGATTGAATTAAGTGATAAAGAAATTAAAAATGTTAAGATAATAAAAGACAAATTACCTTCTAAAAAAATATCTGAGTTTAAATCAGGAGAAAAGATAAACGTTAGGGCACATATTGTGCAAATTTTTCAGCCAAATTTCTTTTTAACATGTCCAGAATGCGGAATGAAAATTTCTTATGAGGGTGATAAAGCTGTATGTATGAAGCATGGAGCAATAGCTCCAAAAAAAAGAGCTTTGGTTAGTCTTGTAATTGATGACGGAACAGAGAATATAAGGGCTGTTGGTTTTAATGAAATTATACTTAAACTTTTCAAACTAGAAGATAAAGAGGTAGAAAAATTACAAGATTCTTCTTTCTTTCTTAATAAAAAACAAGATCTTCTTGGTAGTGAAATAATTTTTTCGGGTAGAGTTCGACAAAATGTCATGTTTAATAGAAATGAGTTTATTTTAAATAATATAGAAGAAGCAAAACCAGGAGATATTATTGAGGATCTTAATAGATAAAAAAAAGATAAATAGGGTTTTGAAACATATTTCACGTCAGAATAATCTTTATAAAACTTTTATGCTTCATTCTTATAGTTAAGGGGGCTGAGAATCGATAATTATGTTTTAAAAAAATGCCAGATTTGAAGACATTTCTTAAAACTTATCATAAAGAATAAAATAAAAATGCCTAAAATTAAAAAAGATAAAATAGAAAATAAGAAAATTTCACTTACAGATCTGCCTGGAATTGGTCAGACAACAGCATCAAAACTTGATGGGGCAGGTTATAGTGACTTGATGAGTATTGCTGTAATGACTCCTCCTAATTTAAGTTCTGTGGCTGATATTAGTGAAAGTGTTGCAAGAAAGGCTATAGCTGCAGCAAGAAAAATGTTAAGGCTTGAATTTGAAGATGCAACACAATACTTAAAAAAAAGAGAAGAAGTTTTTAAGATTACTACTGGTAGTAAAAATCTAAATAGGTTGCTTGGTGGGGGAGTTGAAACAAGAGCAATGACTGAAACTTTCGGTGCTTATGGTTCAGGAAAAAGCCAGATTGCTCATGTAATTGCTGTGACAACACAACTTCCTAGAGAAAAAGGTGGAGCAAATGCTAAAGTAGTATGGATTGATACAGAAGGAACATTTAGACCAGAAAGAATTAAACAGATTGCCGAACATTTTGGTTTAGATTATATGACAGTATTAAAAAATATTTTTGTGGCTCGCGCTTTTAATAGTGATCATCAAATACTTCTTGTAGATAAGGTTATCGATATAATTAAGAAAGGTGAACCAATAAAAGTTATAATTGTTGATTCAATCACAGCACATTTTAGAGCAGAATTTACAGGAAGAGGACAGCTTGCAGATAGACAACAAAGAATAAATAAACATTTACATAATCTTCTAAGACTTGCTGAAGCACATAATTTAGCAATTTATATAACAAATCAAGTCATGGCCCGCCCAGATGTCATGTTTGGAGATCCAACACAAGCTATAGGAGGCCATATTGTTGGTCATGCATCAACATATAGAATTTATTTAAGAAGAGGAAAAAAAGGAAGTAGGGTAGCTAAAATGATAGATTCACCAAATCTTCCAGAATCTGAATGTATCTTTTTTATAACAGCAAATGGCATAGAAGATGAGGAAAAATAGCAATAAAAAATAAAATGGAAAAGGAAAAAGGAGATATTTCAGACATTATAAAAAAAGGAGAATATGTTTTTATTAAAGAAACAAAATCTGAAGTTGTTCCTGATTTTAGTTTTTATATTGGAAGGGTTAATGGTTATTTTAGTAAAAAAATAAGAATTAAAGGCTATAAAGTTACTGCTACTGGCTTACTTGCTAGTATATCAAAAATACAATTCCAGTTGCACGGTTTTTATGAAGGCGTATCAATATTTGATTTTCTTATGGATAATGTGGAGTATTCCAATATTGAAGAAATTATAGATATAAATAATAAAGAAATAAATATACTTTCAGAAAGAAATTATTTATTTTGTGAAGAATGGTTAAAATTGGGACTTCCAGATTTATTCTCACAATATAATAATACATCAAAACAAAAGAAAATAAAAAAACAATTAGAATCAAAAGTTAAAAAAACTAAATCAATTGTTTTGAAAAAGTTATTAGTAAAAGCAATAAAAGAATTATAAAAATAAATTTATTTTTTCTTTCTGACTTTTTTCTTTCTTATTTTAGTTTTCTTTTTAATTTTTGTTGTTTTTGGCTTTGCTTTCTTTTTCTGTGTCTTAATTTTCTTTAGTTTGGCCTTAATTTTCTGCATATCTTCACTTAATTCCCGAAATTCTTTAACAGAACTTGTAACTGGCTGAATAATTTTTGAAAAAGCTCCTTCTAAAGCTTGAATCTCAGTTCCTAAAGACTTAACATCTCTACCATATTCCTGAACTCTTTCAAGAGTAGCTGATTGGAGTTTATCGAATGATTTTTCTAATCTCTTAAATCTTTCATCCATACTTTTTAATCTTGATTCCATATAACTTTTAAATTCTATGACATCTCCTGCTTTTTTTGTGAATTCATTCCATTTTTCAGCAATAATTTCTTCAGCAAGTTCTTCCATAGATTCTGTTGAAGTAGTTGCTCCATAAGCATAAGGATAAGAATAAGGATATGCTTCAGATCCTGCTTCTGGTGCCTGCGTTGTAGGCATGACAGGGGCTCTTTCTTCAGAAGGATAACTTTCTTCATCCGCATATTCTCCCCTTTCTTGACTCATTATTGAAGGAACCATTTCTTCTTCACCATATACTTCTTCTGTTTCACCAGTATCAGATTCCATGCCAGCTGTTTTTTCTAATTCAAGTCTAATTTTTGCCTGATTCATTGCATCATTTATCTGTGTAGGATTATATCCTTCCTCTCTCAAATACTGGATTATATCAGCATCTGTATAACCCTGTTTAGTTAAATCTAAAACCTCATTAATTGGAATTTTTCTCCTCATCTTATTAATTTAAAAATAGATTTTCAAGTTTTTATTTTTTACTCTTCTTCTTCAATTGGAATAATTTCCCCTTTTTTGTATTTAAGTGCCTTTTTTATTAGTCTTTTAACATCATCTATTGTGGCAAACTTAAGGGGTTCAAAAATTTTGATATATCTTTCAAAAACCTTAAGTTCATCTCTTCTTGCAAATTCAGCATTTTCAGCAACAATGTGATCAACTTTATCTTTTATCCTGTCAATTTCATTTTTTATATTCCTTACGTCTTCTTTTAAAATAACAAGTTCTTTATTTAGCCTACTATTTTGTTTCAGAATTGTCTGGCCTAAAGTGAGAAGCCTTTCCTTAATTAACCTTGTTTTTTCTTCAACATCATTTACTCTAGTACTAAAATCTGAAAGTAAAGCAGAAATTGCTCCTAATTCTTTTTCATCCATTTTTCCTCTTTTCTATCTTTTAAAAAAGAAATTTTGATTTAAATATTTATCTTGTTCTAAATTGTTTTATAGTAATAATTAAAAATATACGTTTACTTGTAAATAAGAATAAAAGTAAAAGAGGAAAAAGAATAATATGATATTCAAGCCAAAAACAAAATTATATGGGTATGAAATTACAAGAGAAGCTGGCCAGGATGTTATGTATATTAATTATCTTGGTGCCCCGTATGTACCTAGTATTGCTGATTCTCCTATTGTTATGGCAAGAGTTATTGACTATTTGATTGAATCTCCAAATGTTTCGAGAGTTGTTTTTGTTCAGCAAAGAAATTATAGTTATGATTTTAGACAGGTTGCCTTACTTATTGAAGTAGGTCAACTCTATGTTCATCTAATTAAACAAGAAAGAATTCTTGAAATGTCAACATTAGAGCCAGGAAGATGTCACATGCATCTACCTCAAAGATATGATACAATGCGTTATCTTTTTCTTACACTACTAAAACAAGATCCAATCGGTTGTTATGTTGAGACAAGAAGAATATTAAGAGAAGAAAGAATTATTACGAAAAAAATTCCAAAAAGTGCAAAAAGAGAGCTGTCTTGTCAAGAACAATATATTAAACTTCTTTCAAAAATTGTCTTAATGCTAGAAAAATTGTCTATTATAAAACTACTAAAAGGAAAAACTCTTGGCTATAAACTTGGTTATAGAAATCTATATAGGGATATATTCAGGCCAGAAATAGTTCCTAACTTTACTTTTACGAGATTAATGGCTTCTTTCCCACCAGAATCTGAAATTATTGAACAATATGAAATAGGCCCTTCACATGATAAAAGTACTGTAACAATATTAAAAATTCCAGGAAGAACAAAATATGTTTATCATATTATGGCTCCTGAATTCACTCTTTCAGAGAGCCTTCAAACTCTTGTAAATCTTGCAAGAAATGTTTTACTTGAACATAAACCAAAAGCAGAGGAATTTGTGGATCCAGATAGAATAAGACAGGTTTTTTTTAATATAGCTAGAGATCTTCTAAGAGAATTGGCTACAACAAAAAAAATATCTTTGACTTATAGACAAACGAATAAGCTGGCTACAATCCTTATTAGACATACAATTGGTTTTGGTATGATTGAGGTTCTTCTTCAAGATGAAAGGCTTCAAGATATTATGATTAATGCTCCTGTTGGGATTGTTCCTATTTTTATTAGACATCAGGATTTTGATGAATGCGATACAAATATTATCCCAAGTCAAGAAGATGCTGAATCATGGGCAGCTAAATTTAGAATGATCTCTGGCCGTCCATTAGATGAAGCTAACCCAGTTCTTGATACTGAGCTAATTATAGGAACATCAAGAGCAAGAGTTTCAATAATTCAAAAACCATTAAGTCCTTATGGTCTTGCTTATGCTCTAAGACGTCATAGAGAAAAACCTTGGACATTGCCTTTATTTATTCAAAATAAGATGATAAATCCAATTTCCGCAGGGCTTCTTTCATTCTTAATTGATGGCAGTAGAACTATGCTTATAGCAGGAACTCGGTCAAGTGGTAAAACGTCTATGTTAGGGGCTTGCATGCTAGAAATTATGTCCCGTTATAGAATGATTGTTATTGAGGGAACAATGGAGTTGCCAGTAATATCTTTCAGAAACCTTGGTTATGATATTTTAAGAATGAAAGTCAGAGAGGCTCTTGCAAGAGAAACTACAGAGTTAAGCGCAGCAGAGGGAATCCGTACTTCCTTACGTTTGGGAGATTCAAGTCTAATTGTTGGTGAAGTTAGAAGTGAAGAAGCATTAGCATTATATGAAGCCATGCGTATTGGAGCATTAGCAAATGTAGTAGCAGGAACAATTCATGGAGCCTCCCCATATGGAGTTTTTGATCGTGTTGTTCATGATTTAAAGGTGCCAGCAACAAGTTTTAAAGCCACTGATGTAATTGTTATTTGTAATCCTATAAAGAGTGCTGATGGCCTACATCGCTGGAGAAGAGTTTTACAAATTACTGAAGTAAAAAAGCACTGGAGAGAAGATCCAGATGCTGAAGCTGGTTTTCTTGATCTTCTTAAATATGATGTGAGAAAAGATCAACTTGTCCCAACAGATGATCTAATAAATGGTGAGAGTGAAATTTTAAAAGATATAGCAGGCCAGGTTAAAGGTTGGGCAGGTAGCTGGGATGATGTATGGGACAATATTCTACTTAGATCAAAGATAAAAGAAACTATAGTTAAGGTTGCTGAAAAACTAAAAAAACCAGATCTTCTAGAAGCAGCATGGGTTATTAAATATAACAATATGTTTCATGAGATAAGTGACAAAGTAAGACAAGATATTGGTGTGCCAGAAGGTAAAAGGGTTTTTAAGGAATGGAAAAATTGGCTCAAAGCAGAGCTAAGAAAGAAAAGATTATAAAATCATTTGATTTTCCTTATAATGTTTTATATTTTGAATTTTTTCCCAACCAAAAAAGGAGAAATAAAATGACACAGCTTGAAAAAGTAAGAAAAAATAAAATAACAAAAGAAATAAAATATGTTGCTAAACAGGAAGGTATAGGTGTTAATGTACTTAAAGAAAAAATTATAAATGGTTCGGTAGTCATTCCAGCAAATATTAATCATAAAAATCTAAAACCCATTGGTATAGGTTCTGGATTAAAAATAAAAGTAAATGCCAACATAGGGGCTTCACCAATAAAATCAAATTTAGAAGAAGAACTTCAAAAACTTGATACTGCTTTAAAGGCAGGAGCTGATACAATAATGGATCTAACAGTAACAAAAAATTCTAAAGATATAGATAAAATAAGAAAGACTATAATTAAAAATTGTTATGTGCCCTTAGGAACAGTTCCAATCTATCAAGCAGCTATTGAGGCTAGTGGTCCAGAAAATATGACTCTGGATAATTATCTAAAAGTTTTTGAAAAACATGCTAGAGATGGTGTTGATTTTGTAACAGTTCATAGTGGCATTACAAAAGATGTTTTTCCATTTCTTAAGAACAGATTAATGGAATGTGTTTCTCGTGGTGGTTCTTTCATACTGAAATGGATGAAATATAATAACAAAGAAAATTTTCTTTACAAACATTTTGGCAAGATTCTTGATATAGCAAGAGAATATGATATCACATTAAGCTTGGGTGATGGGTTAAGACCTGGTTGTATTGATGATGCTACAGATGAAGCACAAATTCATGAATTGAAGAGATTGGGTGAACTTGCTCAAAGAGCAAGAGAAAAAAATGTTCAAGTTATAATAGAAGGTCCTGGACACATTCCTCTTAATGAGATAGAAAAGAATGTTGAATTAGAAAAGAAAATTTGTGATGGTATTCCTTTCTATGTCCTCGGACCTTTACCAACAGATATTGCTATAGCATATGATCATATTGCTTGTGCTATTGGTGGAGCTTTAGCTGCTTGGAAAGGTGCAGATTTTCTTTGTTATGTAACACCAAAAGAACATATTGGTTTACCTGATATTAATGATATAAGAGAGGGAACTATAGTAACAAAAATTGCTGCTCATATTGCAGATATAGCAAAAGGAAATGAAAAAGCAATTTCAAGAAATTACAAAATGGCAAGAGCAAGAAAAGAGTTTAATTGGGATGAAATGTTGAAATATGCAATTGATCAAGAAAAGTTTGCTACGTTGAGAAAACAAGAATGTGAAAAGAATCCTCAACTTGAAAATGTAAAATATTGTTCTATGTGTGGTGATTTTTGTGCTTTGCAGACAGAAGTGGTTAAAACGAAACATAAATAAAATCAATTAGCCTGTTAAAAAAATGGAGACTAATGATTTAATAAAAGAAATTTTTTTTATTATTATTGCAGCACTATTTCTCGGCCTTATCCTAGCTGCAAAAATTTCTTGGACTAAGATAATTATAGAACCGCTCAACATTTTATGGATGTTTCTATTTTCATTATTAATGCTTAGCGTTTTTGTAATGGCACAAAAAACTATGGCATGGGCCTTAGATTGCAAGATAAAAACAAAACTTCTCACTTTTAGGAGATATTGGTTTCAACCACTAACAAGAGAGAGTAAAGCTGAATTTCCATTTGATTTCCCATTATGGCTCATCTTACCATTAATTTTAGTATTTGCTACAAATGGTTTCCTTAAATGGTTGGCTATTCTTGATTTTGATATTGAGCCAAAGCCAACAAAAATAAGACGAAGATGGAAAGAGCTCACTGAAGATGATGTTGGAAAAATAGCCATAGTGGGCCCGATTTCAGTTCTTATTCTTAGTTTGTTTTTAAATATTTTTGGTTTTGCCAGCTTAGCAGTTACATGTTCATGGCTCGCTTTTCTTTCATTAATGCCAATAGGTGCAGGCTTTAAATTATTCAATAGCTCCAGAATGGTATGGCTTTTCACATTTATTTTTTCATTATTTATTCTTGTACTAACAAATCTAACAACTGCCTTTGCAACAATAATTATTGCCTTACTTATAGCAGCAATAATAACAATAGCTTATTATATTTTGTATGAATAAAATAAAAATAAGAAAAAATTATTCCTTTTCTTCCTCAGCCTCTTCTTTTGTTCTTCTTATGACTTTAACATTATCGAGTCTTACAGTAACAGGAATTGGAACAGCTGCTTCAAGCAGCTCAACAACAACTTCTTCCTTCTGTTTATTAATTCTTTTTACTCTTGCCTTTTCTCTTTTAAATGGATCAGTTAACATCTCAACAATATCACCTTTCTCAATATTAATTTGTGCAGCTACTGGCCTTAACATTGGCTCTATCTCTTTGTAAGTTATTTGTCTCTTAATAAGGCCTTTAACATAAGGTAAATTGTAAACAGCTTGCTCTGCAGTTTCTGTATTTTCTGCTTCAATAATTATGTAGCCTCTTAAGCCATGTGGTCTTATAATTGAAAAAACATTAAGATTTTTTTTCTCAGCCCTAATTTCTATAATATCTGCTGCTTGATCTTCTTTATTTGTTGTAACCTTAACTACAAAAATCATTTTATTTCTAATCTAAAGGAAAAATATTTTAAATATAATTCCTATAATAAAACCTATCATTCCTATCACAAAAATACCAAGAGCAGACACTTTTGAAACTTGTTTTATTTCATTAATAGTTGGTTTTCTAGCTACCCTTAATACTCTAGCACACTGACTTCCAAATTTACTTAGCCTTCTAAAAAGATTTTTCCTTTCCTCTTTCATTTAAATTCTAAAAAAAGAACACTTAAAAATCTTGCTCTTCGCTCTCTTTTTTATATCTCTTCTTTAACAAATTCTATTCCAAGCTCGTCTTCCATTTGTCGTCTTTCTTTGGTCACTCTTCCTTCGCCAGGACCAAGAATCTGTGAGGAGATTACTCCTGTTACAATTAATAAAACTCTTAGAGTTTTATCCATATCCTCGCTGAGCTGAGCCCCCCAAATTAGTTTTGCATTTGGGCTTATTTTTTGAGCTACTGTTTCAATTACTTTTTTTGCTTCATCTAATGACATGTCAAGGCCACCTATTATATTAACTAAAGCGCCAGTTGCATCTGAAATATCAACATCAAGTAATGGATTATCTATAGCTTTTTCAACAGCTTCTGAAGCTCTTTCCTGACTATCACTTTCACCAACACCAATCATTGCAACACCACCATTAAGCATAACAGCCTTAATATCAGCAAAATCTAAATTAACAAGACCAGCTCTAGTAACTAATTCTGTTGTGCCTTTGACAGCATTAGTAAGTATTTCATCAGCAACTTTGAAAGCAGTATGTAAAGGTAAGTCAGGAGCCAACTCAAGAAGTTTATCATTTGGTATAACTATCAATGTATCAACAGAGTGTTCCATTTTTTCTAAACCAAGCATGGCGTTTTCATATCTTTTCTGACCTTCAATTGTAAATGGAAGGGTTACAACACCAATAGTTAAAGCCCCTAATTTTTTTGCTAATTTTGCTATAACAGGGGATGCTCCTGTTCCAGTCCCGCCTCCAAGACCACAGGTAACAAAAACCATATCACCTCCCTGAAGCTTTTGTTTGATTTCATGTTCAGCTTCGTGAGCAGCTTCTTCTCCAATCTGTGGATTGCTACCTGCACCAAGACCATGAGTTAATTCTTTCCCAATCAAAATTTTAGAATCACTATAAGTATAAAGTAAATCCTGAGCATCGGTATTAACAGCGACAAGCTCTGCTCCTTTAATACCTATCTCTTTCATTCTTGTAAGGGTATTACCACCGCCACCGCCACAACCAAAAACTTTAATAGCTGCTTTTTGCTTTGCGATGATTGCTTCTAATTCTCTATCAATATCCTTTTTATCCTCTTCATGAATTTCAAAAACTTCTGCCATCTTTTTCTATCTTAGTATAAAACAAGAACATTCAATTTATAAATTTTAGTATTCTCTAATCAATATTTCATAGAAAGGAGAATCTATTCAAATGTATATTCGATTTTTAAAAGCTCTTTCACCTTCTTTTCAAATTTCTCTACCAGTTTTATTTTTTTATCTTTATCTTTTATCTTGATCTTAACTTTTTTATCTTCAATTTTGATATTTTCAATATCCAGACCAAAATTCTTTCCAAGAATCTTAATTTTTTCAGTATTATCTTCAATAATCTTGTTAATTTTGAAATTATAAACAACAATCTTTCCTGCTAAAGGATTATTTAAATCAATAAGAACACGACCGCCAGTTATTGTAATAACTTTAGCAACTAAACCATTAACATTAACAAACATTCCTAGTTGGGGCTTCTCTTCAAAGGCACTAAGAGAAACTGTTTTGATTAAATTTCCTTTCCTGATTCCAAAAGCCTCTTTTGGTTGTATCTCAATTTGATATTCCTTGCCTGTTTCTTTATCAATAAGAGAACTATCAAAACCCTTAATAACCATGCCTTCACCAATACAAATAAATAAAGGTTCAAATTTATGATTTTGTTTTGCTTTTTCATCAATTAAACCAGCTTTTTGTGCATCATTCTTCCTAGTACTATCAAAAATCTTTCCATCCTTAATTCTGGCAGTAAAATCTATTTCAACAAAAGTTCCTTTCTTAATTTTCATACTTATTGAAAAAAAAGAATATTTAAATGCTTTTCTATAGCAAGAAAGTTTTGTTACTCTTGTGTTACAGCAAAACGAAATATTTATATATCTATTTTTATTATTTATTCTATGAAATGGCGAGATAATATTGAAAAGGATCTAAAACCATATATTGAAAGACTTATAAAAGAAAGTTATAATTATAGAAAAAGTTATAATTCTGCTAGAGATAAGGGTAAAGCACAATTATGGGTTGTTATCGCAATATTATCTAGACAAATTTATAATCTAAATCTTAAGCTTGATTACCTTGAAAAGGCCCTGCAAGATATTGCTGGACCAAAATTGAGAGAGGTGGCAGAGAAAAGAAGGAAGACGGAAGAAAAAGAAATAGAAAAATTTATCAAAGAGATATCAAAAGGCAAGATAAGTAAGGGCAAAAAAATTATAAAAAAGAAAAAAATTAAGAAAAAAGCTAAAAAGAAAAGTATTGGAATAAAGATAGCAAAATCTTTATAAGTTCTTTTTTTCTTCTTGTTTTATGGCTTCAAAATTAGTTAATGCTACTGAACTAAGAAGTGGAAGATTTATAATTCTTAATAATACACCTTGTGTTGTAAAGAATATAGATATAAGTAAAACAGGAAAACATGGGCATGCAAAAGTAAGAATTGAAGCTATTGGAATTATAACTGGAAAAAAAAATATAACAGTCATGCCAGGTTCTGAGCGTGTACAAGTTCCAATAATTGAAAAGAGAAAAGCTCAGGTTTTAAGTATAAATAAACAAGAAACAAAAGCTAATATAATGGATCTCGAAAATTTTGAAACATTTGATGTAAGAATAGATAGTGAATTAGTAGAAAATGTCCAGGATGGAATGCAAGTTGAATACTGGGATGTTGAAGGAATAAAAATAATAAAAAGATTATTATAAATCAATAGATAGATTAAAAAATATAAAAGAAATAATAAAATATAAAAATGGCAAAAATAGAAGCTGCACATAATAGAGTTTTCAGAGAAGTTTTTGTTTGTAAAAAATGTGGCGCTAAAATAAAAGCACAGGCAAGAAAGGTTGCAGAAGGCAAAGTAAAGTGTAGAAAATGCAAAAGCAATGCTCTAAGACCAAAAAGAAAAAAAATTAGCAAATAAAAAGAGAAAAGGACTATGAATCAAAATGCAATTAATTTATGTTTATGATATTATCTTTTTTTTGATATTTGGATTATTTGTTGCTATCTTTCTTTACAAAAGAAGAAAAAGAGTAAAGGTAGAGGCAAAAATTTTTTTGATGTATAAAACTAAACGTGGTTTAAAATTTATGGATTGGGCTAGTAAAAAATTTTCTGGCTTATGGAATGTGTTAAGTTATATTTCAATAACTTTTGGTTTTTTGATGATGATTGTTGCCCTGGCTTTCTTTTTTGTATTAATAAAAATAATGGTTAGTTTAGCAACTGTGCCAAAAATACCACCATTAATGCCACTCGTTCCATATCTTCCACAAATTTTTAATTTGCCATTACCACCATTCTATTTCAGCTATTGGATTGTCATTATTTTAATTGTGGCTGTAACTCACGAATTTGCCCATGGAATCTTTGCTAGATATTTTAAATTGAAGATAAAATCTACTGGTTTTGGCTTTCTTGGACCTTTTCTTGCAGCTTTTGTAGAACCTGATGAAAAGGCTATGCAAAGAAAAAGTAAAAAAGCCCAACTAAGCATAATTAGTGCGGGAAGTTTTTCTAATTTTATTTTTGGTGTTCTATTTTTAGTTTTAATGCAACTATTTCTTGTAGCTAGCACGGCACCAGCAGGAATTATTTATGCTGCAACTATAATCAATACAAATGAAATTGAAACAATGGTACTAGATAATACTCCTTTAGAAAATTTAGAAAGTGAAGAAACATTAGAACTATTAAAAGAAAAAAAGAATGGAGATATTAATCAAATGATTACAATTCAAACAAAAGAAAATGAAACTTTTTATATGAATTATCTTTTATTAAAAGATCAGCATCAAAAATTAAATGAAAAGGTAAATGAATCAAAAAATATAACTGTTTTTTATGATGGTCCATTAATAAAAGCAAATGTGAAAGGAGAAATCTTAAAAATAAATAATATAGTTGTGAAAAATTATGATAAAATATTTGAAAATTTATCACAATTAAAACCAAATGATACAATTGTGATAGAAACCACAGTAGATAAATATGAGATTATTGCTAATCAAAATCCAATAAATAATACAAAAGGATTTTTAGGCATAGGGATGGCTGTAACTCCAACAACTGGAGTACTTAAATTTTTTCAAAATCTTATATTATTAAATAGAAATCCATTTATGTTTTATGAATCAAAATATAATTATGATATTTTTACATTTTTCTATAATCTTTTATGGTGGCTCGTTGTAATCTGTTTTTCTGTTGCATTAATAAATATGTTGCCTCTTGGAATCCTCGACGGAGGAAGATTTATTTATCTTGCGGCTCTTGGAATTACAAAATCAAAAAAGAAAGCTGAGTTAGTTTACAAAAGTGCTGCTTTCATGGTTCTAGCAATTTTTTTACTTTTGATGCTTATTTGGTTAATCAAAGCTTTTTAATTTAATTTTTCAGAAATTTTTCAAAAAAATTTTTATTTTTATTTTATGTATATTTTGTCGACGGGAAATTTTTTTTATAATTTTTTCTTTTTGATTTTTTTAAAAAAACAGAAAAGTATTTAAAGTAAAAGTGATTTTTATTTTTAAGAATTTTAAAATTAAAAACAAAAAGAGGTTTCAAATGGCAAAGAAAAAAAAGAAAAAGAAGAAAAAAGCCAAAAAAAAGAAAAAGAGAAGATAAATTATTTTTATTTTTTTTATTTTTTTATTTTTATTTATAATCTGATTAGTCCTTCTTTTGTTAGAACTATAAAATTTATTCCAACTGGTAACTGTAAAAGAGCTGAGATAAGTGCCATATGTTCTCTTCCTGAACCACTAGCAATACTTAAGGCAACTTCTATTCCTTGAATTTTTGTTTTTAGTTTTTCTTTTAATTGCTCTATAGATAATTTAATATCTTTATTAAAATCAATATAAATAATCTCAGCTTTTTTCGCAAAATCAAGTTTATTTATTGTTGGCTTAAAAAATTCACTAGATATAATAATAACTTTATCCCATTCACCCCTCTTTACTAAACCAGCTATCTGCCCCCATGTTCCTTTACCTGTTGAAAGTAAAGCTATTAATTCCATAAACATAGTCTAAAAGAGGAATTTATAAATTTTGTTGCACTTTTTGGAAAGTTTTATAACTTTATATTGTTACGATATAATATGAAAGAGGAGTCTTTAGGAGAAATTACATTACGTAAATATGAAAAGCCTTACCAGCTAGATTCTCGCGAACTTGTTAAAAAAATTTGTTTAAGTTTTGGTTTGTTACAACCAGGAGATTCTCGAGATATAATTATTGATATTCTCTTAGTTCTACTTCATGCAAGAAAACAAAAAAAAGAACTTAATCTTGAAGAAATAAAAGAACAAGCAATTGAACATAGAAAAGAATCTAATCTCGAGCTTAAGGGAATTGCTAATTCAAATATAAGAAGACAATTAAAAAAACTCCGTGATATATTTATTGTAGAAAAAAAAGCAAATAATTATAGAATAACAGAATTTGAAGATCTGAAAAAAATATTTGAAGAAAAAATAGAAAGATTTTATGTTGTATCTATAATGGATAGAATAAAAGAATATCTTGATGAACTGAATAATAGCGACGATTTGAATAAATAATTGTGTGGAAAGCTTTATAAATGATGTTTGTTTTTTTATTATGTCCGTCATTACTACTGTCTAATCGGTCAGTTTAGGACAATGTAGGAGGAAAAATGAATTTTTCTGAATCATTAGTAGAACTAAGAAAAAAGAATAAAGAAAGAAATTTTGATCAAACATTAGACTTAATTATAAATTTAAAAGATTTTGATCCTAGAAAAGATACAGTCAATACTTTTGTTATTTTACCTAATGTTGGTAAAAAAAAGAAGATTTGCGCTTTTCTTGAAAATCCATCAAGAGCTGTTGATTATGTAATTACAAAAAATGAAATAGATAAAATTAGTGCAAAAGATATTAAAGGACTAATAAAAGAATATAATTTTTTTATCGCAAATGCAAAACTCATGCCAAAGATAGCTTCTAAATTTGGAAAAGTTCTTGGTTTAGTTGGGAAAATGCCTGATCCGAAAATAGGTAGTGTTCTAACTCAAGAAAAAGATGAGATTATTTCTTCGGTAGTAGAAAAGCTATCAAATATAGTTAAGATTAGAACAAAAGAAGCAAGCATAAAAATAGGGATAGGTAAAGAAACTATGTCTGACTCTGATCTAATTAAAAATGCTGAAACAGTTATTAATACAATAACCAAGATATTGCCAAAAAAAGAGCTTAATATAAAATCTGTTTTACTTAAATTTACAATGAGTTTACCAATAAAAGTCAAAAAATAAAATGGAAAATAAAAAAGAAAAGGGAAGAACAAAGGAAATTCCAGAAAAAAAGAAAAAAGAATTAGCAAAAATAATCGAACTTATGAAAAAAAATAGTACTATTATGGTTGTTTCTATACAAAATATTTCATCTCCACAATTTCAAAAGATTAAAAGATCATTAAAAGAGCAGGCAGCAATAAAAGTAGTTAAAAAAACATTTATGTTAAGAGCAATTGAAGAAGTTAAAAAAACTAAAAAGAATATTGAAGAATTAAATAAATGGTTTGAGAGAGGTTTTGCAATAATATTTTCAGATGCTGATCCTTTTAAACTAGCTTCTATACTTGCAGAAAATAAATCTCCTGCTAAAGCAAGAGCTGGACAAATAGCTCCACAAAATATAGCTATTGAGGCTGGTTTAACAGACCTTCCAGCAGGCCCTATTATCTCTGAACTTAGTAAACTAAAGATTAAGGCAGGGATAGAAGCAGGAAAAATCAAAATAAAAGAATCCTCTGTTCTTATAAAAGAAGGGGAAAAAATAAATGAAGATGCAGCATTTATTCTTGCAAAATTAGATATCACCCCTTTTTCAATAGGACTTGAACCCCTAGCAGTTTATGATAGTAAACAAGATAAGATATATGTCAAAATTAAAATAGATAAAGAAGGTATGATTAAAAACATAAAAATAATCTCACTTGAAGCATTTAATCTTGCCCTTAACATAAATTATCTAACAAAAGAAACTATAAGCTTCCTGATTATAAAAGCCAATCAAGAAGCTAATATTATATTAAATTTAACCAATGCAAAATAATAAATTGGAGGAAAAAAATGGAATATATATATGCAGCTTTATTATTGCATAAGCTCGGAAAAGAAATAACTGAAGAAAACCTGAAGAAAATAATTGAAGCAGCAGGTAGTAAGACCGATGAGTCAAAATTAAAAACAGTAATTACAACTTTAAAAGGGGTAGATATAGAAAAAACGCTAAAAGAAGCTGCAGCAATGCCAGTATCAGCCGCAGCATCAGCAGAAAAGACAGAGAAGAAGGAAGAAAAGAAAGAAGAGAAAAAAGAAGAAGCTGCAGAAGGCCTTGCCGCGCTATTCGGCTAAATATAGAATGAACCCTTTATTAGCACTAGTGTTAGGGATGCTATTAAGTATATCTCCTATTATAGAGCTTCGTGGTGGTATACCTTTCGCGGTTGCACATGGCGTTAATCCACTAACTGCTTTTATTTTTTGTTCTCTTGCTAATATAATTGTTATCCCAATAGCATTTTTATTTCTTAATTATCTCCATCATCATTTATTAAAATTCAATTTTTATAGCAGAAGCTTCAATGTTTTTTTAAAAAAATTAAGAAAACGTAAAGAAAAAGTAAAAAAGAATTATCAGATATATGGTATTATTGCTTTAACATTATTTGTTGCTATTCCATTACCTATAACAGGAGCCTGGACTGGATCTCTTATCGCCTGGCTTTTGAATTTTAAAAAAGGAAAAAGTTTTCTAGCAATATCTTTAGGAGTAATAATTGCAGGAATAATTGTAACTTTAATAGTCACTGGAATATTAACAGCGCTTGGATTCTTAATTTAAATTTTAATTTAAAATTTTTATTTTTCTTTTCTTCGTTTTGTTCTGTCCAAAATAAATTTAACATCAGAAACAAAAGGAATTGATCTAATTTTAAAAATACTAATAGTTAGAACCCAGATAAAAATAACATAAATTGTATTTATACCATACCAAAAGATATTGTGAGTGATATCGAAAATTGTAGGCTTGCTAACAAGTAATACAATAAGAATAAGTAAACGCAAAATATTCAAAATCAAGAGAAGAAAAGCATCAAAAATAAAAATAAAAACTCTTTTTTTCAAAGTTAGACCAAAAGTTAAAATATTTAGAATAAATAAAAGAGAATAAGCACTACCAGCAATACAGGCATCTATAAATTTTATTGTAATATTTCCAATTGTTATGCTACTCAAATTAGTTGAGACTAAATCATAAAAAATATTCAGAATCCAGATTGTTGGCCAGATTGTAGGTGGTCTAAAGATAAAATAAAATAAAGGAATAAATAAAACTAAGATTGCAACAGCCATACCAACAAGATATCTAAAAAGAATTTCCCTAACCTCTCTTTCCATTATATCATGTAGAACAAAATTATTTAAATATCTTTAGCTAAAAGAAAATATGGGAAAAAGAGGCGGAAAAAGGATTGCTCTAATTTTAACTATATTGGTACTTATCCTTATAATTAGTTTCTTTATAGACAAACAAATAATTTCATTAATTCAAAATATAAGAAATCCTATACTAGATAGTTTTTTTTCTTGGATAAATAGTTTTGAAAAAATATATTTTTTCTATCCTTTTATATTTTTAATGCCAATATTACTACTGGCTTTTAAAAGAAGAAAATACATTAAGCCATTTACTCTTAGTTTTTTTGTTTCATTTATATTGGTATTTTTAGTTAAAATCTTTACTTCAAGGCAAAGACCTATTCCACAAGCAATAGATTTTGGCTTTGGTAAATCTTTATCTTCATTTCCTTCAGGGCATTCTTCAATTGTTTTTACAACTGTTCCTTTTATTGAATATAAACTTTTCAAGTGGTTTTCTATTTTATGGTTTATTTTAGCATGTATTTTTAGTCTGACTAGGGTTTGGTTTGGGTTGCACTATTTGAGTGATATAATTGGTGGGGCTATTATTGGTTATAGTGTTTCGATTATCATAAAAACTGCCTGGAAAAAATTAAAAAGATCAAAAACCAAAAAGAAAAAGAAGAAAAAAGCAAAAAAAACAAAATTAAAAAGAAAAAAGAAGAGGTAAAATAAATGGCTTTAGAACAATTTACAGTTGCTATGAAATTAATTTTAGAAAGAATAATTGAAATTTTCAATCAGCCAGCTATAAATAAAGAGATGTTATGGATACTTCTGCCCCTACTTACAGCTTTATTTTTACTAGAACTTTATTTTGGAAAATATAAAGAAGAGTTAGGGTGGAATAGTGCTGTAAGTAATGCCCTAGTATTATTCTTCGTTGGTATGAATTTATGTGCCTTTCTCTATTCTAGAAATCAATTAGTTGGCTTTACTTTAGTCTCGCCGGAAATCTTAACTATAGCAATCAAAAAAAGTCTTATTGCCTTTATAATTGTTTTAGAAAGTGTCTTCTTGATAGTTCTTAATTTCTTTCATGCAGTATCAAAAAAATTCGCTTTTGGTATTTCCTCTGCATTAATTATGAATTATCTCGGTGTAATTAGCGTTATTCTTATTTATTCTAATATTGGTATTGATATGATCACTGTTCCTGCTATTCTATTACTTTTCATCCTTCTCGTAATATTCTTCTGGATCATACAGACACTAACTCCAAAAACTAAAGAACTGGAAAAAGAGGAGGAAGAGGAAGATTAAAAAAGAAAAAAAACTAAATAAACAGAATGAGAAAAAAAGAAAAAACAGCGATAGAAAAACTTGATAAAATTACCGCCATAGCTTTAAAACGTGGATTTTTCTGGCCAACAGCAGAAATTTATGGTGGAAAAGCAGGATTATATAGTTATGGTCATCTTGGCAAAGCTGTTAAAAATAACTTTGAAAATTTATGGCGATCATATTTTCTAAGTTTTGAAAATAGTTATGAAATAGATTCTTCTATAATTCTACCAGAGCAAGTTTTTATTGCTTCAGGACATCTAGAGCATTTTAATGATCCATTAATTGAGTGTAAAACATGTCATTTTAGATTTAGAGCAGATCAGTTTATTGAAGATAATTTAAAAATTAGAGCAGAAGAATTGACACCAGAAGAAATGTCAGACCTAATAAAAAAGAACAAACTAAAATGTCCTAAGTGTAAATCATGGCATCTTGGACAAGTAAAATGGTTTAACATGATGTTCCCAGTATCCATGGGTGCTGTTGGAATAAAAGATTTGGCATATCTTACACCAGAAACAGCACAGTCTTCCTATCTCTCATTTAAGAGAGAATTCGATGCTGCAAGAAAAAAACTGCCTTTAGGAATAGCTATAATTGGAAAAGCTTTCAGAAATGAAATTTCCCCAAGACAACTTTTCTTCCGACTCAGAGAATTTACACAAGCTGAGCTTCAAATTTTCTTTGATCCTGATGAAATAAATAAGCTAAACAAGGAAGAATGGAAAGAAATTTCAAAATATGAATTAATTCTCTTAGCGCAAAAACAAAAAACACAAAAAGAAATTAGTTGTGAAGAAGCAAATAAAAAATTAAAAATTCCTAAATTTTATCTTAAGGCGATGGTTTTGGTTCAAAAATTTTATCTTGAAAAATTAAAGATTCCAAAAAAAATGTTTCTGTTCCGTGAGCTAAGTAAAAAAGAAAGGGCTTTTTATAATAAAATTCATTGGGATATAGAACTTTATCTTGAAACTCTTGGTGGTTTCAAAGAGATTGGAGGAGTGCATTATAGAACAGATTATGATCTCTTAGGGCATGAAAAGCATAGTAAAGAAAATCTCCATATTTTTTATAATAATAAAAAATTTATCCCACATGTTCTTGAGCTTAGCTTTGGGGTAGATAGAAACATTTGGGCATTAATGGATATCTTCTTTAAAGAAGAAAAAGAAAGAACTCTTTTCTCATTCCCTAGAACAATTTCACCTATAGATATAGCTGTTTTTTCTCTTGTAAGCAGAGAGGGTATGCCTGAAAAAGCTAAAGAAGTCTATAATATTATAAAACAAAATTTCTCATGCTTTTATGATGAATCTGGAGCTATAGGTAGAAGATATAGAAGACAAGATGAAATAGGAACACCTTACTGTATAACAATAGATAGTCAAACATTAAAAGATGATACAGTAACAATCAGGGAAAGAGATAGTATGAAACAAAAAAGAATAAAAATATCAAATCTTCTTACCGCATTAAAAACTTAAGATGATGTTTCGTACACATATTCTTTTTGCACTTTTCTTTTATCTTATAATCATAAAAATTTTCTCTATTAACTTTTCATGGATATTTGCAGTTATTTTATGTTTTGGAGCTATTCTTCCTGATATAGACAGTCCTAGAAGTTATATCAATAGAAAATATCTCTTAGGTTTCGGCAAAGGAATCGCAGCATTTGCTAGACATAGAGGATTTTGGCACAGTATTTTTGGTTTATTAATCTTCGCTGCTCTATCATTTGTTGCTATTTATTTTCTAAATCAATCTATTATTTTTGCTTTTGCTCTGCCTTTTGGATATTTTCTTCATCTAACAGCAGATTCTCTTAATGTTTCTGGGATAAAATGGCTATGGAAATCAAAAAAATTACACATAAGATGGAAAATAAGCACAGGAACTATTTCTGAACAGTTTTTCTTTATTATTTTGTTTGTTCTTACTACCTACATTATAATAGGAAATCAAGGCATTCAACAAATTACAGCTTTTGTATCTAAAATAAAACCTTAAAAATTAAAAACCTATTGCTGTTTCTAAAATTAAGGGCTCGTAGTTCAATGGTCGAATGTTCCCTTGGCTGGGGAAAGGTTCCGGGTTCGAATCCCGGCGAGTCCATACGAAACAATTATAAAGAAAACATTCATAAAGATAATAGAATGAGAAAAAAAAGAAAAAAGGCTAAAGAAGAAAATAAGGAAAAAGTTCTTGAGATTGAACAAGAAATAAATGAGTTAGATTCTGATTCTATTAATCAATTTGAAAAGGAAGAAAAACAAATTATAAGTCGTTATATTGGGTAAAAATGGGTTCTGATTGCATATTCTGCAAAATTGCAAAAGGAGAAATTCCTTGCCACAAAATTTATGAAGATAAAGAGTTTTTTGCTTTTCTAGATGTAACTCCTATAAATAAAGGACATACACTATTAATTCCTAAAGAACATTTTAAAGATATATTTGATACTCCAGAAGAGCTAATAAGCAAAATAACACCTATTATCAAAAAAATAATGGTGGCTCTTGATAAAGCTGGTTTTGGAGAAGGTTATACTCTTGTACAAAGAAATAGAGAAGCTGGAGGACAAGATGTTTTACATATCCATTACCATATTATTCCTAGAATAAAGGGAGATAAAAAAATAATTTTCAATTTGATTGAAAAACCTTCAGAAGAGGAAATGCAGAAGATAGCTAATAAAATAAAGAATTCTTTATAAAGTTCTAAGTCTTTTACAGAATATGGAAAGGCCAAGGGAATATCAACAATCTATTTTTGAAACAGCAAAAAGGCATAATACTTTAGTTGTACTCCCAACAGGGCTTGGTAAAACACTTATTGCTTTACTTCTTGCTTCTCATAGAATTGAAAAATTTCCAGAATCAAAAATTCTTTTTCTTGCTCCAACTCGTCCTCTAGTAGAACAACACTATGATTACTTTAAAAAACATTTAGTCAAAGAATATAAAAGCCGCATTTTTACTGGTAAAATTAATGCAAAAAAGAGAGCAGAGTTGTGGGAAAGGACAAGAATTATCTTCTCAACACCCCAATGTATTGAAAATGATTTAAAAAATAGGAGAATTCATCTGAAAGAAGTTTCCTTACTTATTGAAGACGAAACCCATAGATGTCTAAAAAATTATTCATATGTTTATGTTGCTCAAATATATTTTAAAGAAGCAAAAAATCCTAGAATTTTAGGCTTAACAGCAAGTCCTGGAAATGAAGTAGCTATAATTAAAAAAATATGTAAAAATTTGGGAATAGGGGCTGTAGAAATCAGAACAAGGGAAAGTTCTGATGTTAAGCCATATCTACAAAAACTTCAAAAAGAGATTATAAAGGTTGAGCTTACAAAAGAAATGCAAAAAATAAGGTCACTACTTCAAGAAATTTATCAAAAAAGGATTGAAGAATTAAAAAATAGAAAACTTTTATTTTCTAGAGTAACTAAAACAAATCTTATAGAGCTACAAAAAAAACTTCATAGAATGATTTCTACGGGCAACAGGCATTTTAATGTTCTTAGGGGTGTAAGTGTCTGCGCGCAGACCATAAAAATTCAACATCTTCTAGAACTTCTTGAAACACAAGGAATTGAAACAACTAAAAATTATATGGATAATTTATTTGAGCAGGAAAAAGCAGGAAAAAGTAAGGCTGCTAAACAGCTTGTAAATGCTAAACAGTTTGGAGATGCTTATATTCTTTTAATGGAACTTTATAACAAAAACATAGAACACCCAAAATTTGAAAAGCTCAAGAGGATAATGGGAGAAGAGATAAAACAAAATAAGGAACTTAAAGTTATAATCTTTTCTCAATACAGAGACAGTGTAAATAAAATAGCTCAGATTCTTACAGCAAAAGGAATAAAATCAAAAGTTTTTGTAGGACAGGCAAAAAGAAAAACAGATGGTCTAACACAAATTGAGCAACAAGCGATTCTTAGAGAATTTAAACAAGGGAAAATAAATGCTCTAGTATCTACAAGTGTTGGTGAGGAAGGTCTTGATATTCCAGAAGTTGATCTTGTAGTTTTTTATGAGCCTATTCCTAGTGCTATAAGAAAAATTCAGCGTGCAGGAAGAACAGCAAGACTAAAATCAGGAAAATTAATAATTTTATTGACAAAAGGAACAAGAGATGAAAGTTATCACTGGGCTGCTCACCAGAAAGAAAAGAAAATGTATAGAATTCTTGAAGATATAAAACAAGATTTTAAAAATAAAATAAATAAAAAACAGCAAAAGAAAATTAATGAATTTGATTAATAATAGCCCTTTATATCTTTGTCTTCATTATGATCAGCTTCTTTCACCCATTTTTTAACAACTAGTTTTTCTATTCCTTTATCTGTTCTAATAATCACTAATTCAATACCGGAATTTATGATCACTTTTTGACAACTTTTGCAAGGATATGCAAATGTATGTGAGCCATCTGCTCTTTCTCCATCTATATACATTACAGCTTCAAGAACTTTTGCTCCATTTCTGGCTGCATTAATTATTGCATTCACTTCGGCATGTAAGGGTCCTGTTCTACAAACATCATAATCTTTTCCTTCTGGTCTATCATATTTGTCTTTTAAACAATAACCTATATCTTGGCAGTTTGGAGCACCCCTTACAGAACCATTATATCCCATGCTTACAGAAGCATCATTTAAAACTATTACCGCACCAAAATGTCTTCTTAGACAAGTGCTTCGTTTTGATATATCTCTAGCTATATTCAGATAATATTCATCTTTACTCGGTCTGTCCATATTTTTAGAATATTAATCCAGTTTATAAAAATCATTATAATAAAAAGGTATATTTATATTTATAACATTAATTTTTACTAACATAAACATTAAAAAATCCTGTTATGTTAAAATCTTATGATGTGGGTAGAATAAAATGATAATTATAGACAAAATGGAAAAAAACTCAATGGTAATTTCTGAATTAGTAGCAGCAAATCAGGACATCAAAATTGAAAAATTGAAGGTTGCTGATTATATTATTGGAAATATAGGTATAGAAAGAAAAACCACAAGCGATTTTATTAATTCAATGCTAAATAAAAGACTATTAAGACAATTGGGAGAGTTAAAACAATTCAAACAAGCCTTGTTAATTATTGAAGGAATAGATGATCATCCTCTTTATGAATTTGGAAAAGTTCATCCAAATGCTATCCGTGGAATGATGTTGGCAGTTACATTAAATTTTAATATCCCAATAATTTTAACACAAAATTCCGAGGATACGGCTAAATTTCTTATTCTTTTAGAAAAAAAACAAAAACAAGTAAAGAAAGAAATAAGTTTGAAAGCAAATAGGAAAGCATATAATTTGGCAGAGCAGCAGCAATTTATTCTTGAATCTTTTCCTGGAATAGGTCCAGTAACAGCAAAAAATCTTCTTAAACATTTTAAAACTCTAAGTAAAGTAATTAGTGCAAAACCAAAAGAGCTAGAAAAGGCAAAATTACAGAAAAAGAAAGTAGAGGCAATGAAAAAAATTATTGAAACAAAATATCAAGAAAAATAATAAAATTTAAGATCTTATACAAGAATTAACAAGTTTTGCAAGATTATCAAAATAAGGTTTGTATGTTATCTTGTGATATAAAGCATTAATTATTATGTTTTTGTCTGATTTATTTAATTTATAAATATCTAATTTCAAATATTCTACTTTTTTAGTAATTATTCCATAAACCTGCATAGCAAAATATCCATTAAGGCCTCTTTTTTCAAGATCTAATTTAAATTTTGCTTTATTTTTATTAATAGAATCAATACAAGAAGTTAATAAGACCTTACCATCTAAAAATACCATTAAAATAAGAAAAAGAGATTTTTGTTAATAAATATTATTGCTCTCAAATGTAGATATTAACAGATATTAAAACTCAAATTTAAGAATATCTTCATAAATTGGACCATCGGCCATTAGTGTTGATTTTTTAAATGAAAAATTTTTAATTTCAAATTTAATGGATTTAACAGTTAATTTTCTAAGATGCTCGACAAATTTTTCTTTGTGCTTAATATATTTTATTCTGGAAAAAGTAATATGCGTTTCAAAGGTTTTATTTTTTCTGAAACCCACTCTGATAAGTGTTTCATCTATTTTCTTCTGTAAATCAATAAGTTTTTCTTTAGGCAAAACATCGACCCAGATAACACGAATATAATTTGATGATGGAAAAACACCAACAGAATTAAGTTTAACTTTAAAGGGTTCAAATTTTATTTCACTCAATACGTTTTTTATTTTATCGACCTGGCTTTCTGTTAATTCTCCAAGAAACTTTATTGTGAAATGTAAATTCTCTGGTTTAACTAATTTTATTTTAGCTATTGTTTCATCTGCTATTTTCTGTAATTCTTTTTCAATTTTTTTAATCTCTTCCTTGACTTCAGCTGGCAAGTCAATTGAAATAAAACATCTCATTTTTACATAAATTCAGAAATAATCTTAGCTCCCAATTTAACAGTTAAATTATTTATATCTTTATCCGGATTTATTTCTACGATATCACAAGCTTTTAGATTTTTTGGTAAAGCTAATCTTTGAATTAGATATAGGAATTCCTTACTTGATAATCCTCCTGGTTCAACATAGCCTGTTCCTGGAGCAAATGCTGGGTCAATAACATCTATATCTATGCTTATATATAAAGCATCGAATTTCCTTGCTTGTTCTGTAATTAGATCAGCTGTTTCTTTGAAATCAGAAACTAATTCTTTCATCCAAAAACAATTTATCTTATTCTCTCTCAAAAATTTTAGTTCTTGAGGATCTACATTTCTAAGACCAACTAGAATAATTTGTTTAGAATCAAAACCTTGTTCAATTAAAGCTCTAACCCACTCTTCATGTGTTGGTTCTTTCATAGGTTTCATGCAATCAGCATGAGCATCAAAAATAATAATACCAGCATTTTTATTTAAAGAATTAAAACTTTTGACTAAAGGAAAGGAAATAGAGTGATCGCCACCAAGAAAAACAACAAAATTCTTATTAAAAAAATTTGGGGCTTCATTCAAAATATTATTAATTGTTTCCTCTGCATTATTGTTGTTAATTTTAATTTCTTCTGTATTTATGTTTGTTAATTGCCTTACTATCTTTTCTGGAGCTTTTTCGCATCCTTTTGTTTTACCAAGTCCATTTATGGCTGGAACTTTAACAATTAACATTTTTTAATTTGGAGCAAGAATAGCTGTACTATAACTTTTTATTTTTGCTAATTTTTTTAAATCTGTAATTTTAACTTCATAAATTTTTTCAGGATAATCATAAACATCTTCTGCTTTAGTCGCTATTTCTTGTAGAATAAGATTGGTGGCAACATTATCACAAGATTCAGAGCCAAGCTCCCAGTTACCAATTTTTTGCTCCTTTGCTTCTTCAAGGTCCTTTATTTTTATTTTTGACATATTTTTAATTTCTCTCAGAACTATGTCTCTAACCTTCTTTATATTCTCTTTTTTTATTCCAGCATAAATTATACTATAACCATAATCTTTCTCTTGTTCAAGATAACTATGAATAGTATATGCCCAGCCTCTTTTTTCTCTAACCTCTCTAAAAAGAATAGAGGACATACCCTCTCCAAGAATTGCATTAAATAATTCACTTGTATATCTTTGTTTATCAGACAGTGAAGGAGAATGAAAACCTAATGTGAAATGGGTTTGATCAAGTCCATGTCTCTTTTCAATTAAGTGATTGCTTTTTTTTATAAGTTTTATCTTGGGAAGAATTTTTTTTGCTGGTATTTTAAAGTAATTTTTAGCCAAATCATTTATATCTTTCAGATTTGCATTTCCCACAACTGAAATTATTAGATCTTGTGGATTATAATATTTATGCCAATCTATAAAATTTTTTCTTTTAAATCGTAAAATATTCTCTTTGAGTCCAAGAATTGGCATTCCGAATGGTGTCTTATATAAAAATTCTTTAATTTTGAAAAGTAAATATTGATTTGGTAAATCATGAGCACGATCTATTTCAGATAAAATAACTCCTTTTTCTCTATCAATATCTCTTATAGCTAATTTTGGGTTAGATACAAGATCAAATATAACATTAGCACCAATATTAAAATATTTAGATGGTATCTTTGCCCAAAAAGCAGTTATTTGTTCTGATGTAAAAGCATTAATTATCCCACCTACTTTTTCAATTGAAGAACTTATCTCATCCACTGTTCTAGTTTTTGTTCCTTTGAAAACTATATGCTCAAAAAAATGTGCGATACCTTTATTCCTAAGATTTTCATAAGCTGCTCCAGCCCTTGTGGCAACCATTATTGTTACTATTGGCAAATCTCTTTTTTCAAATAAAATGGTTAATCCGTTCTTTTGTTTAACTTTATAAAATTCAACCATAATTACACTAAAAAAGGTTATTTTAAATTATTTTCTACTGATAAAATATCTTATAAAAAGGTTATAAA
>DAOWHW010000007.1 GCA_030641225.1 archaeon
AAAAATAAAAAAATAAAAACAAAATTTTTAATTTTATCGTCTAGCTAAACTGAAAACAGATTTTAGGGCTACGATTATTGTTGCTGGTACAAATAACAGCAATAGATTACTTAAAATAACACTTAGGAAAGGAATAGCTGTAAATACTGCTCCTCCAAAACTGCTTACGATAACCAAAACAACACCTGCTAATAGAAATGGCTGAACTTCAGCATCTCCTATGTTAAGTAAACCTATGGCAATACCGATAAGCACTAAGACCCATGTTAGCCATATACCAGCAAACATGAACGTAGGTATAAAAGCAAATAGCACTGCTAGAACTACTCCAATAAGAAAAGCCCATGCCCCTATTATGTTACCTTGTTTCTTTCTAGGCATCTTTAACCTCCTTTTTAATTTAAAATTATTATTAATATAATGCCTAGAGTATTTTTAAAGGTTTTGTTTGGTTTTTCGGTTTTTTTTCCTATTTTTTAGTAATATAAAATAAAAAAGATAAGAGAGAACAGAAAGCAGGGAGAGGGATTCGAACCCTCGTACGTCGGGCTGCAACCGACTGCATAGCCACTCTGCCATCCCTGCAAAGGGCCTGACGGGACTCGAACCCGCAACACCCAGCTTAGAAGGCTGGTGCTCTATCCATTGAGCTACAGGCCCATAATATAAAAAGAAACAAGAAACTTTTAAATTTAACTTTTTATATTCAAATAAACTGTCTTTCTACTTTATTGAGAAAAGCCACATTAGTGATTTCATCATATAGAACAGAACGATTCTTTCCATTTTCTTTTGCATATCTCAAAGCAATATTAGCTTTTTCAAATAATCCTAAATTATAGTTTTTCTTAAAAATCTTTGGCATAAAGGATTTATAAGCATTATTTACCGATGACTGCTCATTTTTAATATTTGAAGAAATACCAATACTTGCTGTAACATTATAAGAAGCTAAAAATTTGTCTTGTATAATAAAATTTCTAATACGTTCTGCCAATTGTTTTGCATTAGTAGAAGAGGTTTCAGGCATCAGTACAACAAATTCTTCTCCGCCGAACCGAGCAGCAATATCAGTATCCCTTATACTCTCTTTAATGATTGTTGCAACCATTTGAAGCACTTCATCTCCTCTAAGATAACCATGTTTGTCATTAACTTCTTTAAAATCATCAAGATCAACAATTAGCATAGAGATAACTCTACCATAACGTTCAGCTATAGCTAACTCACGAATTAAAATAGAATTAAAATATCTATAATTATAAAGCTGAGTTTTTGTATCTGTAGTTGCAAGTTTATATAGTCTAGCAATGTTTCTTACATCAAAAATATTTTTTTCCTTAGTTTTTTTCTTACCAAAAACTTTTTTCAACCAATCTACCATTTTTTTAAAAAGTCACAATAACTTTAAAAATTTAACTATATTTTTATAGAAATGATAGATTGTCATTGTCATCTTGAGCAAAAAGAATATGATAAAGATAGGAAACAAATTATAGAGCAATGCAAACGAGAATTAAGAGCTCTTATCACATGCTGTGCACATCCAGATAATATAGATCTCACATTAAAAATTGCAAAAGATTATCCTAATTTCGTTTTTGCTATAATTGGTCTACATCCAGAATATATTAAAGATATAAATGAAAAAAACATAAAAGACACCATAGAAGCAATAAAATTAAACAGAGACAAGATTGTTGCAATAGGAGAAATAGGTCTTGACTTTTTTTGGATTAAAGAAAAAGAATGGCAAGAAAAACAAAAAGAACTTTTCAGGAAATTTATAAAATTAGCTAAAGAACTTAATATACCATTAGTAATTCATTCTAGGAACGCATCAGAAGAAACAATCAAAATTCTTGAAGAAGAAGAAATGAAAAACAAGGAAGTTTTAATGCATCTTTTTCAGAACAGAAAATTACTAAAAAAGGTCATAGATAATGGCTGGCTAATTTCAATAGGACCTGGCATAAAAAAATCAAAAGATCTAAGAAAAATAGCAAGAGATGCTCCTATAAACAAGATTCTTCTTGAAACTGATTCTCCATGGTTTGCTCAAGAAGGTCAGAAAAGAGGGACGCCATTAAATGTCAAAATTGCAGCACAAAAAATCGCTGAAATTAAAAAAATAACAATAGAAGAGATAGAAAAACAAACAGATTTAAATGCAATAGACTTTTTTAATTTAAAGATAAAATAAAATGAATTTGTTAATTCAAAATCTTATAATAATTATTTCCCTTTTAGGATTTCCTATTGGTTTAATTATTGCAAAATTTACCAAAGAAGAACTTCAAGCAGGAAAAAAGTGGTTTTTGTTAATTATTGTTGTTTGTATTATGGCAATAATCATTTCAATTATTTTTATGGAGGGTGAAACTTTATTTTTTTTAATTAGTATTTTTATATTCATACTTTTACTTAGTCTAGCTTCATTAATCAGCTCAAGAAAATAGGAATAAAATGTTATATCTAATTGGTTTGGGTTGTATAATTTTCCAAATAAACTTTTGCAGCTCTCGAGATAATAAAACAATGTAAAAAAGTTTATTTGGAAAATTATACAACAAAGTTGCCTTATAAAAAGGCTGAGCTTGAAAAATTAATAAAGAAAAAAATAATTGAAGCTGATCGTAAATTAGTTGAGAGCAATTTTTTTGTCAAGGAAGCAAAAAAACAAAATATAGCTTTATTAATTTATGGAGATCCCCTTGCTGCAACTACTCACATTATATTAATGACAGAATTAAAAAAAGCTAAAATCAAAATAAAAATTTTGCATAATGCTTCAATCTTTAATGCGATCAGTCAAACAGGACTTCAGCTTTATAAATTTGGTAAGACAACATCAATTCCAAAATGGCAGAAAAGTTTTGAACCAATATCTTTTTATAATATTATTAAGGAAAATTTAAGTATTGGTGCACATACCTTACTTCTTATTGATAAAGGTCTTTGCTTAAAAGATGCTTTTAAGGAGTTAAAGAAAGCCTCGAATAAGGAACTTGATGATAAAATTATAATAATTTGCTCACAATTAGGCACTTCAGAACAAAAAATTGTTAATGGAAAATTTAAGGATCTTATAAAAAAAGTTCCGAAAATTAAAGAACCTTTCTGTATTATTATTCCTGGCTTACTTCATTTTACTGAATTTGAATTTATAAAAAATTATTAAGAATGACTAATAATAAAGTTAGAAAAACGATTATAAAAGAAGTATTTTCTCAACATAAGAAAAAAAATCTTTTAGCCATAATTCTTTTTGGTTCAAGAGCTCGCGGAGATTTTAGAGAAGATTCTGATTATGATATTTGTGTTTATCTAAAAAATAAAGAAATAAATTTTACTAAGAGTTTTTCAGAATTAAATTATAATGGCTATCCCATTACTATAACTTTTATTGATAAAAAAAATTTTAATCATTTATATGAAAAAAGACATCCACACCTTTACTGTACTTTTCGGGATGGGCTCGCAATTTATCAAAAAGATGAATGGTTTGATAAATTAAAGCCAGAGATTATAAATTTTAAACCCTCTAAAAAAACTTCTTTTAATTATATTTGTTCTTCTAGAAATATCTTTAAATTTACTATAGATAAAAATATTTATGATTATGAAGAAACTAAAAAAGCAGCTAACTTACTTGGTTTTGGTATTATGATGTTTCATGGTAAATATCCTCTTTCACCACATAATCTTTCTCAAGAATTAAAACAATACAATGAAAATTATAAAGATCTTGTAAGACATATCCAACATATTCAAAATAGGCATTATAAAAATGAAAAAGTTGGAAATGAAAAACATGAAAAATATTTTGAATCTTTAAAATATTTGTATGAATTTGCTACCAATTTTCTTGAGATTAACTACCCAAATAAAAATTTAAAAACCTTTAAATCCTGATATTAGAATGAAAAAGAGTGTAATTTTGTTGTTAGTATTTGGAATTTTTTTTCTGACAATATTGTTTCTGGTTCCTAAATCTTCTGCTATTTCTCTATGTCACAGGGAATGTAATAGAGAAAGTTATCAATTCGGATCTTGTCAACTAGCATCATTACCATGTGGACACTGGGCTGAGTTTCCAGCAGGTTGTGCATCTGATGAAAAATGTTGTTGTTTTGGTCCTGTTTGTGGCCCAATGACAGAATGTTTAAAATATAATAATACATTTTGCCATTTTTTTCCTAGTTCATGGAAATGGGGTACACCACCTCCAAATGAAATATTTGGATGCAGCGACGGCTATGATAATGATTGTGATAATTTAGTTGATTGTGATGATCCTGATTGTGCAGATGATCCTTATTGTGCGATTCAGAAATGGTCTTGTAACACATACACTTATCAATGTTATAGAGATGAAAATGGCCAGTATAGTTCAGAAAATGCATGTCAACAAGAATGTGTTCCTCAAACAGAATGTAAAATTATAGATGCAAGCATTGAGCTTTATTGTACTGGAATTAATGGAGTATGTAAAGAAGGAGACAAGATAGAACTTAATATTGGTGTTGAAGATTTAAATAAATGTAATCCTAATAGAATTGAAATTAATGCAACAAGTGGAGCATATGCCCAACCAATGGGTGGAAATAATGGTGTTGTTGGAACAACATGTAGAGTTTCTTTATTTAACTCAGAATCAATCCAGATAAATAGTGTGACTAAAACATATATTGGTAACTGGAGTGTTTCTATTAGTGATAATTGTGAAGGCCAGAATGTAGATACTTTTAAAGCAGCACTTTATAATCCTAGTGGTGAAATGATATCTCTTAAATATGGTTCTTTTGGTAGTTTTACTTTTGCTGGTGCTCTTGCTGGGCAATATGACCTTGCAGTTGATACTTGTGTTGACCAAACCTCTCCACCAAATGGAGAGTGTGATGTGGCTGTGCATGGAGAGATTTTTGTAAATGATTATTCTTGGGGTCTTGCCCCACAATCAAAATCAGTTGCAACAGGACAATATCTTATTTCTTTTGGTGAAATACCACCAATACCACCATTTCAATTTTATAAACCATCTGATATTTGGGTGTCATTACCTCCTGAAGTTTCAGTCATGGGAATTTATACTACAGAATTAATAGATTATGCTATGATAAATATTAAAGCCATAAATGAGACAGGACATTTTATTGATGCTACAATTTATTTATTAGATTCATATAATAATGTCTTACAGGAAGGTAAGGATGAAATAAGTTATACATATGAAGCAGGAATTTATCCTGTTACATTCAAAGTTGAATTTGAAGATAAAACAAATTATATTACTCCAGCTGATGCAGAGATAATAATTGAAGGTAATGGTATCTATTCTTTCAATTATACTTATATTTATACAATAAGTGGTGTAGAATGTTTCTGTGATCCTGGACATGTTCCTTGCGGTGAATGTTATAGTTCTAACTCTATATGTGTTGGCCCACCCCCACATATAATCTATTGTGATGTTGGTGAAATGTGTATTGGTGGTGTATGTAAGCCAACAGGTGGTGTTGAAGAGTGTAATGATATTGAACCAGAAACATTAGATGAATGTCATTCAAGCATTTTTTTCTGTTATTGGGATAGTCCTGAAATTCCATTTTGTAAACATTGTATTGGCCAGCAAGGACCTTCAGAATGTCTAGATTATAATCACGAGAAAGCATGTGAATATGGTAATACAGATAAATGTGGCATTGGTAGTGGGTGTTTTGGAGCACTTTCAGGAGCTTATGATTGTTATTGTAATTGGGAATCTATATCTGAAGAATGTTTGCTTAAATATACATTAGAACCTAATACTGGAGAGTGTTGTAGCTGTAGTTATAGTCATGGTGATTGTGATAGCTGTGATGGTAAAACAAATCATAGAGAAAAAATTACTACTTGTGTGCCATGCAACGTTGGAGATGAGTGCAGTATTACTGAACCAATTCGAGAATGTATTCCATGTGCTATAGTCTTTAAGCCATTACCATTTTTTTCATGGTGGCATGTCTTAATTGTTATGTCTATACTTACTATATTTTATATCTTCATTTTTAAGAGAAAAAAATAAAAGGAAACTTAATTTCCTGGGAAAAAGAGGTGAATGGAAAAAAAGAAAAGGATTTTTTTGACAGTTTTGATAGCTATAGTTTTATTATGCAGTATTGTTAGTATTGTTGGAGCCACAATTAAGAGAGGAATTCCTTTTTTTGAATTGACTCAAAAAAGTTTTGGTCCTAGTCAGACTTTAGAAGGAACATTAAATTTTTCTCTAGCAGAACAGAAAGCTGATATTGTTGTTAGTGGTGCTGTTGCTGGCTCTGAGAATGAGATGAAGCTTCTTGATTTTTTGAATGAGGCTAATGCCAATTTTGATTGCGAGCCTAGTGACTGTAGTGTTATTTACGAAGCTTCTAACCCAGAGAAACAGAAAACAACTACATTTGAAGGAGAAAAATATTTTGGCTTGCAAATTGAAGGCCTCTCTAATATTAATATCAAGAATTTAAGTTTTTCTTTAGATGGCTCAAGTCAACAAGGAATGACTTGTGGTGAATCTCCTCTTAAGTTAGATATTTTAGATGATGGCATTATGGATTGGGAATATAAAGAGTCATCTGGTGAATGGTGTACTGATAGTTATTATGGCAGCGAGTGTTTAGGATACACACCCTATAATCTTGTTGTTGAAGCAGAACCCTATTGTCAGAAAATTAAAATGAATAAAACAGGAAATCTAAAATTATTTGCTAATCTTGAAGTTGTTTCAGGGGAAGACGCTAAAATAGAAATTAGTGTATATGATGGAAATGTAAAGAAAGGAGCATGCTCCATTGTCCCATGGTCCTATAATTATAAAATTTATGATTGTACAATTGACACTTATTTGTATCCTAATTTTTATATTCATGAAGAGAAAGATTATTTTATCTGTATAAGACAAGTTAGTGGACAAGGCCAAGTTACTATTAAAAGTGAGGCTAGTGAGCCTAAATGTGGTTTTAGAGGTATACCTCCTGAAGATGTTTTTACTAATGACTATGCTTTATATGTCCAATTAGCTGGTTTTGCCCCATTTACTGAATCTGTTAATTTTGATGAGAACAGTTTCATTGAACGTGGCCAAGATTTAGATGATTATTTACAAGAATATATAGATAATAAATATAATGGAAATTGTCCTGAAAGCTGTGTGTTGCCTCTTAAGTTTATTTCCATGACTAATCAAGATCTAATAATAGATAATCTATTTTTTAAATTTGATTCTTACGCTGGCATGATCATAGATGATAATTTTTATGATATTAATGTGGAATGGCCAACAATAAATATGGTTGCACAAGCCCTGCCCTTTTCTGTTTTGAATATCAGTGCTCCTGAACATACTGGTAACTATATGGTTACTGCTAAAGTTGGAACAAAATCTGCAACTAAGAGTTTTAAAGTTGAGTCTGTTCCTATCATACAGAGTCTTAGTCCAAGAATTGTTATTCCTGGAAAAAATACAGAGTTTAGTGTTTTAGTAAGCGCTCCTCCTGGAAGACAGATAGTAGAATACATGTGGGATTTTGGTGACGGTAGTAGTGAACAGACAACAGCTCAGCCAAAAATATTACATTCTTATTATGATATTGACACTTATACATTAACAATTAAAGCCAAAGATAATTTGGGCTTGATTGGATCAAAAAGTTTTTCTGTGACAAGCAATATTACCAAAGAAACTCTTAATAAATCTATTTATGAATTAAGAACAAGGCTTGAAAATTTTGAATCTCATCTTATTGGTTTTATTGATTATTGGTATGAAGATATGTTGGGAATTAATGTTACAGAAATAGCTCTTGATTTAGATGACCTTGAGTCAGAGCTAGAAACTGCAGCTCAGTCAGAACTTATTAGTATAAAAACACAACTAGATTCATTAGATGTCCCAATTTCAATAGATGATTCTATTATTCTGATTGAATCTCCTTATTTTACAGACTTAGAAAAGATCAGACCAGATTATATTGCTGAAATAACAGAAGAAATTTATGATTCAAATTTAAAGACTCAGTATCAGAATGCTATTGCCTTGTGGCAAGAGGAGAATTTTGATTTGAAAATAGGTGGCTCAACAAAATCTTTGACCTATGATGATAGGATAGAAGATATTATTACAATAATAAATATAAAAATTGATTCTCTTGGTACTACTGAAGGCCATGTTATGTTCCATTTACCTTATGGAATTAATTATAATGATATCCGTGTTCTGAGTGATGCTGATGTTAGTGATTTAAGTGATGCAGTTTGTTTTAGTTATTCTGATTTTAGCGGTTATGAAACAATAAACATAGCTTTGCCTGGAAGACATGATTTTTCTGATATTATTTTTTATGTTTCTCCATCACTTTCACAACTTGGAATTAGCGAAGATGGAGGCATTATAATAACTAAAAAACCATCAATGCTTGTAGGAATCTTTTTAATGATTATCATTTTGTTGACTGTGTTAATTCTATTGTGGTTTATATGGAAAGATAAATTGGGCAAGAAAAGAAAGAAACTTTTTAAAAATCCAATGGATGTTTATAATATTATTTCTTTTATTTCAAATAATCAAGCTGCAGGAATGCCAAAGAAAAAAATTATAGAAAGACTAAGAAGAGCTGGCTGGACAAAAAAGCAGATTGGTTATGCTTTCAAAAAGATGAAAAAAGGATCAGTGATTAGTCCAGTAGGCAGACCAATGAGACCAGCGAGACCAATAAGACCAGGGCCTCGCAGACCACCAGCCTTTGGATACCGACGATAATAATGCTTAGAAACAATAAAATTTATATAGCCAATATTTCTTGTTTAGTGAATAAGAAAAAGAAAAAAGAGAAAAAATGGTAATAAAAATTATTAGAAATTTTTTTAGGCGTATATTTTTTGGAATATTTGCTACTCGGAAGCATTTTAAGTTAGGTTTTTATGGCCCAACAAACAGTGGTAAGACTACTCTGGCTAACAGAATTTGTAAAGATTGGCTTGGAGAAGAGATGGGCAAGACAAGTAGAATACCACATGAAACACGAGAAATTCATGTAAAGGAGAAAGTTGAAATAGATTTTAACAGTAGGAAATTAACTTTTAAGTTGGTAGATACTCCTGGAATTGCCACAAAAATAGACTATGAAGACTTTTTACATTATGGTTTAAAGGTTAGAGAAGCTAAAAAGAGAGCGAAAGAAGCAACTAAGGGGGTGATTGAATCTATAAAATGGCTCGATGATATGGATGCTGTAATTGTTGTTCTTGACGCAACAAAAAATCCATACACACAAGTTAACATAACCATCATTGGGAATCTTATTGCAAGAAAAATTCCTGTGCTTATTATTGCTAATAAAATTGATTTGAGGGGGGCAAGAGGCAAAGTAAAAAAAATAGAGGCAGCATTTCCTGAATATGATGTTGTTCCTGTTAGTGCAAAAAAAGGTAAAAATATTGAAGAATTTTATGAATCACTTTTCAATCTTGTGAGATAAAATTTAAACAAAAATAAAAGATGGTAAAAAAAAGAACAAAAGGGGTGACAATACAGTTCATACCTTACGCAGAAATAGCTTACCTCACTAGCTATAAACGTGTAAAAAAATTAGTTGATCTATCTATAGAAAACAGAATTTTATTAATTCAGGGGAAACTTGCTCCTGGGGAAGAAGTGGATTTAATTGAAGAAACAATGAAATATATTGGAAAAAGCAAAAGTTCAAAATTTAGAGGTATTGAATTAACAACTTTTTCACCAAAAACCAAACAAAACTTACCTTTTTTCACTGCGTTTCGTGAGAAAGTTGCTAGCGCTATGCTTGGAAATAGGGATGTCATCACAGTTATTGGGCCAGCAACAATTGTTAGAGAAATTAAGAAGGATCCAACAAAAATACAACTTCTTCTTAGAAAATAAAAAAAGAAAAAGATAAAAACACTGTTTTCTTAACTTAAGTATGCCACATCAATGCGTTAAATGCGGGAAAATTTATGATAGCACTTCTCCTGCAATCTTAAAAGGTTGTGAATGTGGAAGTCATTATTTTTTCTTTTTTAAAGCTCAGGACACAGAAATTAAAAAACAGACAGAAAACCTGACGAGAGACGAGAGAGAGGAAATTATTAAAGATGTCAGTGAGATGGTTGGGCCTGAAGTTGAAAAGCCAGTCATTTTAGATCTTGAGAGTATAAGAATAGAAAAACCAGGTAAATTTGAGATTGATCTTGTTGGATTATTCAAAAGAAAACCAGTAATTTACAAAATAGAAGAAGGAAAATATATTATAGATCTTGCCTCCACCTTCCAGATTAAGTCTGGCGAAAAGATGGATAAAGAAGTGGAAGAATTAAAAGAAAAAGTTGAAAAATTGGAAGAGGTTGAAAAAATAGAAGAAATAGAATAAAATTAACCCATATATCTTAATTTCTTTTCCTCTTTTACTGCCTTTGCTTCTTTTAATGTTGTCAATAAGCCTTTAATTTTTTCTTCAACTTCCTTTGCTTTTTCTACTAATGGTTTTGGGTCTATAGAAAGACCCATATACTTGTCAATTACTTGAATAAGTTTTGCTGCTGCTTTATTATCAGGTAGTTCTGAATGGGTCTCAACAAAGAAACATGAAAAAGGCACATCTTTTACTTTCATAAGCAAAGCACCAGTGACCCCAATAATAATTCCTTCCTGAAGAGTCTTTATCTTTATTTCTATTAGCGCTTTCTTTTTTTCTTCTCTATTACTATAGAAAAAAACATTAGAATTTTTTATTTCATCCTTGGAAGCCACACCTTCGAGACCAATAATTTCTTTTGCATTAACTTCCTTGGCAAGCCTTATTATAGCATCAGCAAGTCTCCATTCTAAACCCTCCACTGGTGTTAATGCTTGAACTATAATTATATTAGTTTTTTTGTCATAAAAAATTTCAAGAGGATAAATAACTTCATTTTTATGAAGCGCTGCTATCGGCAAAAGTTTGTCACTTACAATTCTTCCAATTGGTTTTGCACCTAGATGTTTTATAATGTAGTCTGTTGCAATTGTAGAAACAAATCCAAATCCTGGAAAACCTTCAATAATAATTGGCCTTTCTGGTTTTTTTGCTGTAAATTCAATACTTATTGCTCTGTCCTCTGCCATTTTACCTCTTTTATATTCTTTTATACTAAAAATAAGCAGTTACCTTTATAAACTTTTTCTACTTTTTTTCATTATGGTTTTTGAAGATGAACTAAAAGAGGCTATAACCAATGCAACAGGCTTAAAAAAGAAAGATATAGAAATTAAAAAACCGTTTGGCACGGCAGGAAAGTTTGGAGATTATTGTTTTGCTTGCTTTAGTCTTGCAAAGAAAAAAAAGAAAGACCCAAAAATACTTGCAGAAAAAATTACAGACAAGATAAAGAAACTAAAAATCAAAGAAATAGAGAAAGTTGAAGCTGTTGGTGGCTATGTAAACTTTTTTTTGAATAAAGAAGTGCTTGCCGAAAACATTTTAACTTTAGTATTAAAAGGAAAGGAAAAATTTGGTGGAGATAAAAAAAAGAAAAAGACTATTCTTGTTGAGTTTCCTGCACCAAATACCAATAAGCCATTACATATAGGACATCTTAGAAACGCTTTTATAGGAACTGCTGTTTCAAATATTCTTGAATTTTTAGGTTATAATGTAAAAAGAATTGATTTGATTAATGATAGAGGCATTCATATTTGTCAGACTATGCTTGCCTATGAGAAATGGGGGAGAGGGAAATTGCCAGGAAAAATAAAAGGAGATCATTTTATAGGGGATTTTTATGTTTTATACAATAAAAAAGAAAAGCAAAATCCAAAATTAAAAGAAGAATGTCAAAAATTATTAAAAAAGTGGGAGGAAAATGATAGAAAGACTATTACCTTATGGAAAAAAATGAATAATTGGTATTATAAGGGTATGAATGAAACTTATAAAATATTAGGCATTAAACATGATAAAGTATATTTTGAATCTAATACCTACAAAAAAGGAAAGGAAATTGTTTTAGAAGGCCTAAAAAAAGGAATTTTTTATAAAAAGGAGAATGGAGCTGTAGCAATTAATCTTGGTAAGGATCTTGGAGAAAAAATACTTCTAAGATCTAATGACACAACAGTTTACATAACTCAAGATCTTTTTTTAGCTTGGACACGTTATAAAGATTTTAAATTTGATAAGATGATTTATGTTGTAGCTTCAGAACAAAACTATCATTTTAAAGTTCTTTTCACTATTCTAAAACTTCTTGGTTATAAATGGGCTAATAACTGTTATCATCTTAATTATGGTATGGTTAATCTTCCTAGCGGAAAGATGAAAAGTAGAGAAGGAATAGTTATTGATGCAGATGATTTAATAGATGAAATAAGAGAAGATGCTAAGAAAGAGTTAAAAAGAAGATATAAACTAAAAACTAAGGAATTAGAGAAGAGGGCATTAGCAATAGGTCTTTCTGCATTAAGATTTAGTTTACTCAAAGTAGATACTAAAAAAGATTTTTTATTTGATAAGAAAGAAGCACTTGATTTTGAGGGATTTTCTGGTCCTTATTTACAATATTCTTTAGCAAGGGCCTCAAGTATTTTAAAGAAAGCAAAAAATAAAATCAAAAAGAAAGGAAAAAGAAAACCAGTCTTCAAGAATTTAACACAAGAAGAAGTCAAATTAATAAAGAAAATTTCAGATTTTCCTCAAGTAGTCAAAAAATCTGCAAAAGAACTTAAACCAGATCTTGTAGCTTTGTATACTTATGAGCTTGCTCAACTTTTTTCATCCTTTTATCATTCTTGTCCTGTTATTCAAGCCAAAAAGGGAATTAAAGAAAGAAGACTTTTAATCGTTAAGGCTGTAAAACAAGTTATGACTAATGCCTTAAATTTATTAGGTATAGAAGCTCTTGAGACTATGTAAGCTTTTTATACTTTATTTTTTATTTTATTAAATGACAATTAATATTTATATTGAGTCTTATGGTTGTACAGCAAATCAAAGCGATGGAGAAATTATGAAAGGTTTGTTAGCTAAAAGTGGTTTTTCTATAACAAATAATGAAAAATTAGCTGACATTGTTGTTTTAAATACATGTATTGTTAAAGGTCCAACACTAAAGAGGATGGAAAATAGAATAAAACACTTTTCAAAAAAGAAGTTGATTATTGCAGGTTGTATGCCTGAAGTTCTTTCTTATAGAATAAAAAAACTTGCTCCTCGTGCAAGTTTTTTTAGTACACATCATATTAAAAAGATTGCTAAAATTGTTAAAAATGTTATTGAAGGCAAGAAAATTGAGTTAATTGGTAAGAAAAAAGAAGTTAAGTTATGTTTGCCAAAAATCCCAAAAAACAGAATTATTGGGATAACACAATTAGCTCAAGGCTGTCTTGGATCTTGTTCATATTGTATTGTTAAATTTGCTAAAGGCTCTCTAATCTCATATTCTCAAAGCCAGATTATTAAAGACATTAAACAGAATTTGAGAACTGGATGTAAAG
>DAOWHW010000018.1 GCA_030641225.1 archaeon
ACTTTATAATCATCTTCAGCTTTACAGCCAAAAGGTATGGATTTTGAACTTGAATTATAATAATCTTCTGGCGTATCTAATGTTGTTGTTGGGGAGTTGTCTGGTACTATAGGTTCATAATTGACATAAACATAAGTATAATCCAAGAAGAAATCATTAGGTCCTGAAGCATCATTAGAAACCAATTTTGACCTCAAGTCATTAATATTAGAACAAGTAACTCCCGATAAATCATAGCAATATCTTGTTTCACTTGCTCCAGGGTCCCAAGTAGTATCCCCACATTTATCCCAAGTAGAGCCATCAACTGAACAAGTAAAAGTTACAGTTTCTCCAGACCCTTGTGACCAAACATCTAAGCAAACCTCACCTGAATTGATAGTATCACAATCTAAATCTGTGTAATTTATTACAAACCACTCATTCTTATCTAAAGTTTCATAACTTGCATCATCTCCTTCAATTAAAGCTTTGTCACATCCCCCACCAGAAGCTTCGTCAGTGCATGCAGAGACTGTTAGGTTTGTCTCATCTGGGTTTGCTAAGGTGTTGGTGAATAATAGAATTACAGAAGATATCACAATTAAACATAATAAAATACCACTAATTAAACTCATGGATTTCTTATTCATTTATTAATTTTTCCATCTTTTTTATACTTTAACAAATAAAAAAATGTGGCTACTTTGCCTGCAAATTCCTCTTTTTATCTTAAATTAGATGAATTTTTTCATTTAAATAATTTCTTTTTTTTTCTATTTTTCATTAAATAATGTCAAAAAACATGCTAAAAAAACCTATCAAAAATTTATTGTTTTGTCAGAACTTCACAGCCTTTTTCTGTCACAAGAATTGTGTGTTCAGCTTGACTTACAGGAGCTTTGGTTTTTTCGACAAGTTGTTTAAAATGATGTAATGCTCCTGCTTGTTCTAACAGGCGAAGAGAAAATAACGCACGAGTTCCAAATTTCTTTACAAGCCATCTTGCTGAAAAAGGCAATTCTTTATATTCTTTCTCAATAAAGTTAAGAATTTTGCGAGCATTTGTATCTCTAACAGATTCATGTTTTTGAAATTTATAAATACCACTTGGTTTTCCATCCTGAACAATACCTCCTCCGGTCGTGGCAAAAGGCTCTATTGCAAGAGTCATCCCTTGTTTTAGTTTTGTGGTATTGCCATTGTCATAATTTGGAATTGTTAAGCCAGAATGGAGATGCCAAGGTTTTAATTCATGACCACTTAAATTGCGCACAGAAGCAACATTATAGGTTGCAATAGTATCTTGGATTATCCTTCCAACTTCCATTAACATAATTCCAGGACGAATTATTTTTATAGCCTCTTTAAGAGCATATTCAGAAGCAAGAATAAGATCTTTATATTTTTGTTCTGGAGTCAAGTCAATAGAAAAAGCATTATCAGAAATATGGCCATCAATACTAACACCAATATCAACTTTAAGCAGGCCATGGGCCTTATCTATATCATTATAAAGAGGACTTGAATGAGCTGCTATTTCATTAATACTTAAATTTATTGGAAAAGCACTTTTTACCTTGAGATTAGAAATTTTTTTCTCTACTTGTTCTGCAATCTCGAGAAGGGGCATTTCTGGCTTGACAATTTTTTTAGCATAAGCTAGAACTTCAGAACCAAGTTTGCCTGCATCGCGCCATTTTTCCAATTTTTTTTCTTCTTTCTCTTCTCTTTTTCCCATGAATAATTGATTATAACAATCTTTAAAATGTTTATGCTTTTTATTAAATTATGGCTAAGAGAAATGGATTTTATTATGGTGCAAAGAGATGGTTAACCCCACTTTTCAGAGCATGGTTTCGTCTAGAATTAGAAGGTTATATTCCAAAGAAAAAACCTCTCTTAATCACTATAAATCATATATGTGCTGTTGATCCTTTGCTTTTTGAAGCAGCAATAAGTAAAAAACAATTTTATCTAAGACCACAGTATGTTGCAAGTAAAGAAAGGGTAGGAAACCATTGGTTTAAGGGTGCCATGACTAAGCAATTGAATTGTATATATATTGAAGAAGATGAGATGGTGGGGATTAGAAAAACTTTAAAAAAATTAAAAGAAGGAATGATGGTTGTTATTTTTCCTACAGGTTCTCCTTATCTTGATGATAAAACAGGAATTAAATATATAAAAAATGGCGCAAGTTGGCTTGCTTTGAACTCTAAAAGTTATATCTTACCCATTGGAATTTCTGGAGCCCATAAATTATATCAAAAAGGATGGATTCCTTTTTATAAAAAGATTAAAGTTAAGATTGGAGGATTAATTGATTATGCAATTAAATGTGATTATAAAAATAATAAAAAAGAGAAAATAAAAAAATTAAATAACATAATCCAGAGATCTATAGAAAATTTGATTGAAGATTAGATAGATATTTTAATTTTTAATTCAAATAATTCTTCTTTCTTTTGGTACAAAATTAAGAATCTTTCTTCCAGTGGCCTTGCCACAACCTAAAATATTGTCGTTATATTTAATGACAACATAACCTCTAATTTGAGTATTTTTTTCTAAATCCTGTCCTCTAAGCCATTCTTTTGCTTCTCTATCATTCAAACTGACACTATTAATAGCATTCCTGCCAAAGAGAATTGCAGAATCAAAACTAATTCTTAATTCATCGTCTTTAAAAAAAGCAAAATATAAACCAATTGTATCTATGGTAAGGATCTTACTCAGAATCAATATATCTCTAGCACCAAGATTTCCTGTAAAAATCCTTAACTTTTCCTTCCCCAACTTAACTAGCTGGTATTTAAATGGAATCAAGATTCCATAATTCTTTTCAAGAATTTTTTCTATCTCAATTCTCTTATTTCTTTTTAATATCGCGAGCTTCATTTTTATTTTATTTTTTTCAGTTTAGCAATAAAAAATCCTTCTGTATTATTATCTTGTGGCCAAATACGCAGACATTTTTTTATTTCTTTATTGAATGTCTTTCCTTGCCATTCTATAATTCCTGGTCTTGTTTTTAAGGGAATTTCAACTTTTTCAATCTCAATATTAGAATTTTTTATAATAAAGTCAATGACCATCTCATTTTCTTCTGGTGTGAGTGTACAAGTACTGTAAACTAATGTTCCTTGTGGTTTTAAACATTCAACGGCAGAAAGTATTAATTTTTTTTGGAGTGCAGCAAGTCCTTTTATCATATTAATGTTCCAACTTCTTAGTATTGTTTGATCATTTCTTATAGTTCCCTCTCCAGAGCAAGGAGCATCAACAAGAATTTTATCAAAAAAGAATTTAGCTTTTGTCAATTTTTTACATAAAACAATACCATTCATTCTTGTAACAAGGGTATTCATAACCCCACATCTTTCTAGATTTGATACTAGTGCTTTAAGCCTGTCGATTCTAACATCATTTGCAATTATTGTTCCTTTATTTTTCATTAACATAGCCATCTGTGTTGTTTTGCTGCCTGGTGCAGCGCATAAATCAAGAATAATTTCATCCTGTTTTGGCTGTAAAACTAAAGGAGGCATCATGCTTGCAAGTTCTTGTACATAATAATAACCTAATCGATGTTCAAGAGCTTTACCAAGTTCTCCAGGAAAAAGTTTTGATTTAATAATGAGGCCTTCATCATAACCTGTCTCTTCAATTTTCCATCCTTTCCTTTTCAATTTTTTGATTAAATTTTTTTTTGAAATCTTAAGATTATTAACACGAATTGTTTTTAGAAGAGGCTTATTTATATAATCAAAAAAAATTCTTGATTCAGAACCAAGTAAATCATTGATTCTTTCAACAAAAAGTTGTTTTGGTTTCATCCTTGTCCTTATTTTTTTTTATCTTCTTTTTTCTTTAATTCATTTAAATTAATCTCAGGAAAAGCATTAGTAACAAAACCACAATCCTTACATTTATAAACAGTTGGTAAACCCAATGCTGTTAGACCACTCAAGCCACCCTGAACCCTTATTTGTATATTAATACTATTACATCTAGGACAAATTTTTACATAACTAGGGGCTTGATTCTTTTTCTCCTTATTATTCTTATTTTTTCTAT
>DAOWHW010000054.1 GCA_030641225.1 archaeon
AAAGAGAGGAATGCTGCTGCTGCCCTGAATTATAAAACTTTGGAGAAATTTATTAATGCCTGCAAGACTTTTCTTGTCAAGCCAAGCGAGAAATTTTTCTTTAAAGAAAAATTAGATCTTGAGAATTTGAAGAAAGAAGCAAAAAAATCTAAAGCAAAATTTGTTATTCTCAAGGCTATTAGTACAAAAAATAAAGTTGATATTGCAGGAGCAAAACTAAAGAAATTTTATGAATTTTTTTTCTTCTTTTTGAAAAGAAATGGTTTTAAATTAGTTAAAGGAGTATTTGATTTTTCTGAGCAAGATCTTGAAGCTAAATTTTATTTAATTGTTAAGGAGCCATCCAAAAATTATATTGTGGCAGGCCCACCCATTAATATTGATAAGAAATATATTAAAGCTTTCAAAAAGAAGTGGCCTCGTGCTTTTGTCAAAAATAAAAGAATGTATGTTAAGGCCAAGAGAAAAATTTTTAGTGTTAGCCAGCTTGTAAAGATAATACCGAAAGTGCAACTTAACGAAATGGGGATAAAGAAAATAGTAGTTTAGTAAAGAGCCTTATGCAATTCTTTGAGATATTCGATTTGCTCTTTCTTTAGTTTTTTGAACTGCCACTTGTCAAATTTAAGTATATTTTGGATGGCATGTTCTGCACTTACAACTAGAGGTATTATTACATAATCTGCTCCAGCTTTATACATCTCAAGAGCATCATCAATTCTTTGAGCTGTTACTGTAACAAAGACTTTTGGTAGTAATTTTTTGAAATATCTTATCACTAGAAGATTATCCTCTTTTTTTGGAGCTGTTGAAACAACAACTCGGAGTTTCGCAAGCGGAAGATGATTAAAAAGTTCTGTACTAGCAATATCACCATAAATAGCAGATATTTTTTTATTTTTAAGAGCTCTAATAATTTCTGGATTAAAATCTACCACAAGTATTTTATGTCTATATTTTTTCAGTTTCTTGATGAAGACTGAACCCATTCTATGACAGCCAACAAGCAGAACAGTTTTCTTTTCTTTAAACTTGTAACGCGTTTTTTCCTTACGGGTAGGTATTTTTTCAATTAATCTAATTAAGCCAATAGATTTTGAATAAATACCCATACTTCCTCTGAGAAGATAAGGGGAGAGAGCCATAGTTATTATTGCTACCAATACAACCAAATTAAAAGTTTCTTGAGCTAGTACTCCAAGAAGAAGCCCTTGCAAAGCCAGAATTAGAGAAAATTCAGATATTTGGGCTAGACTAAAGGCTGTTAAAGCACTTGTTCTTGGTTTATAACCAGCTATTCTTATGAATAATGCTATTATAAATGGTTTTGCTATCAATACAAGAGCAAGAAAAATAATAAAAGGAATAATTAACTTGATTATATTGAAGGATGTAAGCAACATTCCTAGAGAAACAAAAAAGATTATTGCAAAAAAATCTCTTAATGGTCTAATCTTAGATACAATTTCTGTTTTGTAATGCAAATTAGCAAGAGCAAGGCCACCGATAAAGGCCCCAATAATAATAGAGAGTCCTAAAAAGTAAGAAATTGCTGAAAACAAGAAGACAAAAGCAAGCGATACAATAAATAAAAGCTCAGTTGATCTTGAAGCAAAAGTAAACAATGGTTTTACTATTATTATATTCAATAAGAAAGCAATTAATAGTAATAATGCTATTTTAATTAAAGCCAGATAGATAAAATAAGCAGAGAATTGATTTGATAAGATTGCAAGAGCAAGAATTGCAACTAAATCTTGGATTAAAAGAATACTTATAGCAATCCTTGCATGTAAAGTATTGAGTTCATATTTATCTGCAAAAAGTTTTATTACTAGAATTGTTGAACTAAATGAAAGAATGAGTGCTAAATAGATGGCTTCTACTTGAGTAAAACCAAAAGAAATGCTAATAAAGAATGTTGCCACACCAATAATTGCTATCTGAAATATTCCTACAATAATAGAGCCAACACTTGTTTCTTTTAACTTTGTCAACGAGATTTCAATACCTGCAACAAATAACAAGAAAGCTATTCCCATTTCAGCTAATGATGAAATAACTGCAGTATCTCTTACAAGACCCAATACTAAAGGACCAATAATCAAACCAGCCAAGATATAAGCTGGAATCAATTCCTGCTTTAGCAATCTAAGAATTAAGGCAAGGATAGCTGCAATGATAATAATAACTCCAATAGTAATAATCATTGATTGGCTTTCTGGAACTTGGCTTAGAATATTTTTTAAAGATGATACGCCTTGAGACAATGTTGAGATAAATGCTGTAAAGTCTATCATCTTCTATTTTTTTACCGCTTTTTATATATTTTAAAGAGAAAATTAATATAAAAATATTGTGTTTTGATAAATATTTTAGAAAAGTGAATTTATTGCGCAGATGGTAGTTTATCAGTCGTCTATCTTTATTTATTTCTTTTTAGGTTCTAAAGAACTACATATGAGAAATAACACTCCTAAAAATGTAGAGATTATAGCAGGAATACCATAAGCATATCTTCTTATATAACAAGAAATTAATGATGCATCCCCCAAAACAAGAGCATTACATGGTGGATGTGCCATTATAAACAAATATATACTTAAAAATATTAATCCAATACCAAAAACCAACCATTGATTTTGATTCATATTTTGTTTAAGGAGATAATATTTAAAAAACTTTCTTTAAGGCAACGTCAGTCGTCTGTCCTCTTTATTTAAATATTGAGACTAAAATTGTAATAATAATTGTAGCAATAGCTAAACCCCATGTAGCAAAAACAAGCCTTCTAGTCCACTTAAATGTTTGATAATGAATGTATAATTTATGAAGTTCTTTTTCCTCTGGATTACAATGTCCATAGAAATTATATGGTTTTTTCCTAAAAATCATTTTCTCATTCCAAAAATCTTCTAATGTTTTAAGAAATCCTTTATCTATCATTTTTTCTTTATGAATATTTATATAAAATTAAATATAATATAAAAATATTTGCATTGAGTTAAATTTTTAATCTCTGTTTTTATTATTTATTTATGCAAAAAGAAAAAGAGGTTAATGATATTTATTGGCATGCTTTAAGTTCTAAAGAAGCACTTAAAAGATTGGGTGTAGATATTAATGGTCTTTCTCATAGCAAAGTTTCTGAAAGATTAAGGAAATATGGTAAAAATGAAATTAAAAGAATAAGAAAGTTAGAGCCTCTTCGAATTTTACTTGAGCAATTCAAGTCTTTTTTTGTCTTGCTGTTGATAATTGCAGCAATAATTTCTGGTTTAGTTGCTCATTGGATTGACATGTATATTATTTTTGCAATTGTGGTTTTTAATGCAGGAATTGGTTTTTTTCAAAACTATAAAGCAGAAAGAACAATATTAGCTTTGAAAAGCATAATTGTTAGTAAGGCCAAAGTAATTAGGTCTGGTGTTTTGAAAAAAATACCTGCATCTGAAGTTGTTCCTGGCGATATTTTATTTATTGTTGAAGGTGATAAGATAGTTGCAGATGCTCGTATTATTGACACGCAGGACTTACAAACTAATGAAGCTATATTGACTGGAGAAAGCATTCCTGTTAATAAACATACAAAGTTACTGATAGAAGAAATAGATATTCATGGCAGAGCAAATATGTTATATAAAGGAACCAGCATTGTTAGAGGTTCTGGAAGAGCCCTTGTTGTTGCAACAGGCATGAATACAGAGTTTGGTAAAATTGCAGGACTTGTTCAAAAAACAAGAGCAGGGAGAACTCCTTTACAAGTCAAGCTCGATAGTTTTGCTAGAAAAATCAGTGTCATAGTAATCTCCATAGCATTTATTATCGCTGTTCTTGGAATTATTTTTGGTTTTGATAAACTTCAAATTTTCCTGACTGCTATTAGTCTT
>DAOWHW010000047.1 GCA_030641225.1 archaeon
ATCTTTGCCAATAACCCTTTGAATATTCTCGGGTAAAATATAAATTGGTTGTTTTTCAGTCATTTTATTCTCCAAATTCCCTTAACCTATATAATATTTAATTGATATATTTAAAAAGGTTTCTCTTATATTATTGTCTCATAAAGTACTACATATAAAAAGAAGCTAAAAAAATAGTAGAATATCAATATACAAAATTATTTAAAACCATCAAAATTGGAAAAATTATGAGAGTTGGAATAAAAGTGGGTGATGTCATGACAAGAAAATTTATTTCTGTAAAACCAACTATAAGCGTTTCTGAGGGCGCTAAAATCATGGTCAACAAGAGAGTCGGCTCTCTTGTAGTAAAAAGTGGTCAGGTCCTTAGAGGAATAGCAACAGAGGGGGATGTTATTAAGGCTATTGCAAAAGGCTTTAATATGAAAAAACTAAAAATAAATAAAATAATGACCAGAAGATTACATGGTATAAAACCAAATAAAGATATTTATGATGCACTCGTAATTATGAAAAAAAGGAAGGTAAGATGGTTGCCTGTTGTAGTTAATCGCAAGGTTATAGGATTACTTACTGAGAAAGATATTCTCAGAATACAACCAGATTTGGTTGATATTGCTATTCAAAATATAAGAATAGCAGAAGAAAAAGAAAAACTTAGGAGAGTAAAAGCAGTAGATGAATATAGATGGGTTAAAGAGGGACCTTGCCAAGAATGTGGTGCTTTTGATCTTCTCTATAAAGTTGGAAACCGTTATCTCTGCCAGGACTGTAGAAAACACGGATAAAATAAATATAAAAAATAAGCAAGGGGATAGAAAATGAAAAGAAAGGATTTTGTGTTGCGAGATACAGAAGAATTAAAACAAGCCGAGTTCGGAGAGCTCAAGATGAAAGAAAGGAATTGGGTTAAAGAAGGTATGTGTGAAGAGTGTGGGGGTTTTGATATCCTTTCAAAACATAATGGAATATTTCTCTGTGGTGAATGTTTAGCATTAATTAATTCGAATAATAAAACTAAAAAAAAGAACCAGAAGAAGACAAAAAAATAACCATTTTGAGTTGGATTATTTATTTTAATAGAATTTAATATATTTTTTTTATAACTATAAATCTAAAAATGGGACCGACGGGATTCGAACCCGCGACACCCTGGTTAAGAGCCAGGTGCTCTGCCAACTGAGCTACGATCCCAGTTATTAGAAAAAGTAAAATTTGTTTATAAATTTTTATAAATGTGGCTTATGTAAAATTATTTAAGTAAAAGAGTTCCTTTTGTATAGATGCAATTAAAACAAGTCATAATTTTGGCTGCCGGCAAAGGAAAAAGATTTGGAAAAACTGGACAGAAAAGACAAAAATGTTCATTTCTTTTACAAAAAAATCTTCCACTTTTAGATAAATTTTTTGAAGAGGCAATAATAATTATAGGATATCAAAGTTCAGATGTAAAAAAAGCAGTTAAAGAAACAAAAGAAAAATATTCTTTAAATATAAAAATAAACTACCTAAAACAGGAGGAATTACTTGGCCAAGGTCATGCAGTATATTTAACAAAAGATAACATTGAAGATGGCTGTGCTTTTTGTGTTGTTAATGGTGACTTATTATTAAAAGGTGGTGATTTTGAAAATTTTAAAAAGATTTTTCAAGATGATATAGAAATGCCATTAATATCTGTTTCTCGTGTAGATGATCCTTGGAATTATGGTGTAGCTATCTTACATAACAATCAAATTAAAGGGATAATTGAAAAACCTAAAAAAGGAACTGAACCAAGCAATTTAGTAATAAGTGGTATTTATTTTTTTGATAAAAAAATATTTAAGAATATAGAAGAAACAAAAAGAAATCAAAAAACCAACGAAATAATGTTAGCAGATACTCTTGATTTAATAATAAAACAAAATAAAAAAGTAAATATTTTTGAAATAGACAAACCAAAGCATTTAACAACTGAAAAAGATCTTGAAGAGATTTTTAAAATTTAATAGAACACGCTTAGAGATGTTCTAATAAAGGATTTAAAGTAAAATAGAGGGTGTTTGAACCCTCAGATTTTAGAATTTTATAATTCAATAACTTACTTTTTTCTGCCATGCCTTTACATACAATAGCCTCTTTCACCTATCAAGCATGTGAAAATATTTTCTATTCTTGGGTCATAGCAACCACCTCTTTCATAATTTTTACATGTATAAATTTCCATATCTTTATCTAAACAAGTCCCTGTTTCACTTATTAAACATGTGAAAATACTATGTGTGTTTGGATTGTAACAAGATCCTGTTTCATGTATTCTACAACTATAAACAATTTCTTTGTCAGGGTCATATGTCACATACTCCATATCTTTATCTAAACAAGTAGGTTCTTTATCTTCAGCACAATAAAACATTTCTTCAGTTGGAACATTTGCCCATGCTACTGTCATTAATATAAAGAAAAGAGGCACTAAAACCAAAGCAATTATTCCCCAAATCATCCAACTATTTTTCTTTTTTGCCATAAAATATCACAGAATTTGAATTTTAAAAAACTTTCTAAAAACATCTGTTAAATGCAACTTATTATTTTAAGTTAAAATTAGAGATTCTTTTTTTGTGTCTATCTCTCATATGGACTGGCAAATCAACAGCATAAATATTCTCTTTACATATTGGACATTTAACAATCTTATTTTCCAGTTCCTCTTTTTTTCTTTCTTTTTTCTCTTTTTTCTGTTGTTCTCTGAAATCTCTATCACTCTTTTTTAGATAGCACCAAAGACAACTATAACTATATCCTTTTTTATGGAATAAATGTCTAATAGATATTATTGCGAAGTAGCCAGATAGTGCTCCAATCAAAAAAGCAAAAAACTTAATAAAGAAAGCACTTATTGCTCCCAATGATAAAAGATATAAGCTGTTTAGAAAAGAAATAAATAAAAATATTACAATCCAGATGATGTTTGGAATCAAAAATCTCTTTTTTCTTTCATCCATAAAAAACTAAAAGAAAGATGATATTAAAAGTTTTCTTATATTACCTCTTTTATTCTTTTTCCACGATTACATTCTTTACAAGCAGTTATTAAATTTTCTGGAGAGCTATCTTTTGTTTTTGAATATGGTTCAACATGGTCAACTTCTAGCTCAACTTCTGGGGGTTTTCTGCCACAATACTGGCAAGTAAAATGGTCTCTTTTTAATATTTCAAATCTTAGTCTTGGAGATATTGGACTTTCTCTTCTTTTTATTTTCTTTGGTTTTAATTCTTCTTTCCATTTATTATGTTTGTATTCTTTTACTGCTCTTACTAATTTTGTGCAACCTATATAATTATCTAAACCCCTCTGAAAATATTTTTCAGGACCAATCTCTTTTAGAACTACCTGTTTTAGATATGGGTTTTTTATCCGCCCTTTATTTACATCATCCTTAAACTTTTTTATTGCTTCCAAATCTTTAAAATTTTCATATTCTTCATCCTTTAAATCTTTTATTTCTTCAAATTCTTTTTTATTTTTAATCAAATGTTTAATTATTGCTTCTTCGTTTTTGAATTCTTCTTTACAACACGGACAAATAGGGAATCCTACTTTAGATAAACCAAATATAATTGGTCTTTCTAATTCATCCTCTATTGATTTTAATAATTTTTCTTCTTCTCTTTTTTTTTCTGTTTCTCTTTTTGCTTTCTTCTTTTTTTCTGCTATTTTTTCTTTCTCTTTAAACTTTTTATCACAGCCATCACAAAAGCAAATTGTTTTACCATCCTCCTCATACTCATATTTTTTACTAAGAAAACCAAGAGACTTGCCACATTTATAACATTTTTTTGCCATAGAAAATCAAAAATATTAGATATTAAAAAACTTTCTAAAATTTGATAATTTAAACCTTAATTAATTGATTTCCACATACCACTTATTTTTTTAATAATATCAAAATTTGTTATTTTGCCATCATCGTCTAAAAGCAATTTCATTATAATTTGTTTATGTTGTTCTAGAGTATGAAAAGTAAAATAATTTCCATCATATCTATATCTATTTTTTGTAGATTTGACTTCTATTTTTATACCTTCACTATTGATTAAATCCCAATCTTCTGTGTTGTGGTCTATTATAAAATCTTTTTTCCATTTGTTCTTAATTTTTTTAGAATTAAGGATTTTACTCGCCAAATATTCTGGGTCTTTCTTGTAACGTTTTTTCATCTTAAAAATGTTAATTTTTTAAAATCTTTTCTTCTTTCTAAACCATTTTTCCCTAAATTGCCCTTGTGCTATTACTTCATAAAACACTTTATAAACAAAGGATTTTCTTAACTTGCCATACTAACCTTCTAAAAGAATGATTGTCTAATGCCCTTTGTTGCGTAAGCATAGAACTAAATAAAATAGGCATATCCCTTTCTCCAATCTTTAGAACATCATAACCTTTCAACTCGAAATTGTCTGTATTATTGAGCTTAAATAATTCTTTATATTTGTTGATTATATCCGAAGCAAAAGCATTCGCAACTATTATTATTTTAGGATTAATCATCTTAATTGCTTCTAAAGAAATTTTTAGTTGTTCAAGCCAAAAATCTCCTATTACAAAATCTTCTTTCAGTTCTTTGCCACATTTCAAACAATTCTTTTTGAAGTAATTTTGATTAGTTATTCTATAAACAAATAAGTCAATATGTTCAAATTCTTTCCAGCTTTCTCTAATTTTTTTATAGTAAGAATATTTTTCTTTTGCCCATTTTCCTTCTTTAATATAAATGTCTTTATACTCGTCTATGTTTTCTTTTTTAAAAAATTCTTCAAAAGTAAAAGCTCCTCTGTATTCTGTATCTTTGAAAATTATATTAAACGCTTTCTTGCTTAAAGAAGGATTTAATCCTATAACGAGAATAGCATTTCTTTTAAACTCAGGATAAAGTAATGGAGAATGCTCTCCACTTTCTTTAGGATATTTTTCCCAAAGCCCTAAAATCTTGTTATTTATTTCTTCATTTTCCATAAAAACCTAGAAGAAAGGAAATATTAAAAGTTTTCTAAAATAAAAAGGAGAGACGACAGAAATTAGATTTAAGTATATTGTTAGGAATATTTTCTCCAGGTGTGTTTGCATCTAATACATTTAAAAAATTGGGTCTCGGCTTCATCTCCTGATCTCATTTGAGCAGAAAAATAATAAGCTTTGTCATTACCACATTTTGGACAAACCTCGCTTACAGTCGGCCATACGCTTGAATCTTTCTCGTGGAGGACATTGAGCTTTTCTTTGTGGATATTTTTTTCAGAAGAAATAATTTTTATTTTTTCTTTAGAACGATGACCACATTTTGGACAAGAAAAATTTTTTTTCTTTTGCACTAAAATTGATCCACATTTAGGACAAAACTTCATTTTTTATTACTTATCTTTAATTTTTGGATTTAAAAACCTTACTATCGAGAGTTAGAACTATAAAGTTGTTACTTTAGTCATTTAAAGAGTTCAACAAAGAATAATTTTAACCAGCCAAGTTTTGGGACTCTTCCTATAGATTTGCCTAGTATCTGCTCTTCCATTATTAATATCTCATAATCCCACTGAGCATCATTATGATCTCCCTTTGTTGAAAAAATTTTCTTGCCTGCTTCAGTTATTTCAATATTTACAATCCTATGAATAATGGGTGTTTCCTGACTTTCTATTTTAAAGATAATTACATCACCAATATCATAATTATAATCTCGAAGTCCCCGAACTATTATAATATCTCCTTTATTAAGACCATTATTCCAAGACCATTCTTCAATTTCTTCTTTTGTTATATTATTATTAAGATACCATAAACCATGTAAAGAAAACCATTGATCAAAATTTCCTTCATGAATCATGCTACTACTTTCAATAATTACAAAAGGGAGAGGAGAACCTAACATGAAACCAAAAAATGGAAAAACCACAAATTTAACAATTAAAAATATAATAATCAAGTTAACTATCCAACTCCAAATACTATTGCTTTTCCATAAAAAGTTCCAAATTTTGATAAAAACATTCTGCTTTCCCTTTCCTTTTTGATTATGTTTTTTATAATTTTTCTTCATTTTCTTATTTAACTGTTCATTATTTAAAAATCTACTTAATTTTAAAATCCACACGAATATTATACTTATAAGGCGCTATCTCCCTTACTTTCTTGATACCAAGAATTTTAATCTTCTTTTTGGTTTTCCTTGCTTTTTTTGCCTCTATTTCTATTTTTTCTTTAACACTTTTAATATCTTGTTCTTTTAAAAAATCATGGAAATGAATTATTGTATCTTTTTTTGAAACCATAAAGGCCCATTTCAAAAAAGTTTCTTTTAGCTGTGGACGTGCCATAATGATTCTATCAAACTTTATCTTTAATTTTGGAATAATTCTTTTTACATCACCCTGAATAATCTTAACATTATTCAATTTGTTTAATTTGACATTTTCTATAGCATATTTTGAAGCTATCCTGCTAATTTCTATACAATAAATCTCTTTTGCTTTACTTTTTTTGGCAATAACCAATCCATAAGGCGCAATCCCAGAAAACATAACAAGAACTTTTTCTCCAGCCTTAATTTTTTTTGCTATTTCAAGTCTATCGCAACCTAATCTCGGAGAAAAAAAACATCTTTTTATGTCAAGTTTCATAATACAACCATTTTCACGATGAATTGTCTCTGTTCTCCTAGTTCCAACAATCCACTTTAATTGTGGTAATCTTAGTCTTCCTTTTATTTTTCCTCTATAATAAATAGCTTTAATATTGTTATGCTTTTTTAGAATAGCCACTGCTTTCTTTTTTTCTATAGGTGCTTGAAAAATAGCCATATGACCAATAATATCATAACTCATTCTTAATCAAGAAACGAAACCTTTATAAATTTAAAAAAGTTGTCTTTAACAATTGTAACTACTACATAATTAACAAAATGAGAATAAGATATTTTATGAAAAAACCCTTATTATGGATTTCTTTAGCTACATTTATAGGAAGTCTTACATGGAGAGCAATAACTTATGATAGAGAAGGAGCAGAAATGCTTGCTTTAAAATATGATGTAGCTAAATTAGAAAAGAACGAATTAAAAATTAGAAATAGAACACTTGAAAATAAAAAGAAAAGATATGAAAGGAATATAAAAATGTATGAAAAAGAAAATGAAGAAACTATTAAAATTTATAAATCTATTACAAATCAATTCAATTCTAAAAAAGAATCATTAGAAAGTAAATTTCCATTCTTAATCAAAACTAAAAATGAATAAATTAGCTAAATGTTGTGTTTCAGTATCAGTATGTGCATTTCTTGGGGTAGTTTGTGGGCCGTGTGCTAAAAAAGAGTATTTGAAATTCGAAAATTTTTTACTTGATAGAGTAAAAATACAAAATTTTGAATTAATAAAAGAAAATAAAGACTTAAGCGCTATGATAAATCAAGATGAATTTATCATAGAGGAACATAAAAAAATCGTGCAATGGAACTACAATGCTATAAATACTTTTAATAAATATACTAAAGAATCACAAAAAAAAATTTCTTTAGAGAATAATGCACTCAAATCACTAAAAAAGAAAATTCAAAAACAATATTCAAATTAAATAAATAAATTAAATAAAAAACAAAATGAATACAATATATAATTTATATGAAAGGATGCCTAGCTGGGCAAAGGGTACAATAGCAACTACTTTGATTTTAGCAACAATTGGTTATTTTGGAGTACGTGGCACAAACAGAAGAGTTGCAGAATTAGAAAATACAGTAGAATATACAGGGGAGACTGTAATTGACAGCACAAAGCAAAGAATCCTTGGTTTAGCCAGATTTTTAGAATCACAGGAAGATTCAACAAGAAAACAAATAAGTGGTTATAGAGGAGATATCAACAAAAAAGTTAATGAATACAACGAAGAAATGAAAAGCTATTTATCAAATAAAATTGATAAAGTATCTAACAATGTTACAGAACTAGGACAAGCTAGCAAGGACACATATGACAAAATCGGGAATGTAGAAAAGTTATTACGAGATGAATTAGGGACTGTTGTAACTGTAGACTTGGAAACTAAATCTATAGGAATAGAATTGGGATTAATACCAGATTCATTATTCAATCCTGATACAACTTTTTTTGACCATAGAGATATTGAAGATAGTGATTAAAGAATTTAAAAAATCCTGAATTAAACAAGAATAGAAGAAAATTTTAGTTATCTTTATTTTTTTCTATTTTTAATTTTCTTCTTCTTTAAAAAAATATTCTAAAGCTTCTTCTATAGTTCCTACTTCTTTTACAATTATACCAGCTTCTTCACTTATATTTACTTTTCTTGGAATTTGTTCTATTGTGCAAAACTCTGTAGGACCAAACTTCTCACAATGTTCTCTTGTTTCATAAATAATTTCTTTTCCTTGCAATAAAGGCACTAGAAAAATATTAGCTCCAGCTTCTTTGGCTGCTTTTGCTTTAGGTAGAATACTAGTAACTGGTCCAATTGTTCCATCATGATTTATTGTTCCTGTTATGATAACTTCCTGACTTAAAGTTTTATTTTGTAATATGGCTATTGTTGCGATAGTTATTGCTGCTCCAGCAGACTCACCACCAATAATAGAGGCATTTGCATAAATGTTATAAACTAAATCATATTTATCTGCATCAACTCCTGAAATATCCACTGCAACATTTTTTGCGATTCTTATACTATGTTGGGTGTCTGCCCAGAACAGTAAATTATCTATATCAACCATTGTCCTACCAGATCCAGGAATGCCCTCTACTACCAATAGTGTAATAATACCATTTCCTTCTTCATCAACAGCTGGTAAGTATGTTGTGACATAAGTTGAGTTAATTAACGATTCTTTTATTATAAATTCTGACTCTTCATATGTTTTTGTTTCATAATTTTTTTCTTGGTCCCAATTAAATGTAAATATGTTAGGAAAAAAAGATAATAAAACTAAAAATCCGAAAATAAGGATAATTATTATAAGAAATATGCTAAATCCTAATATTAAAGAATTTTGATGCAGCTTTTGTAGTTGTTTTTGTGGTTGTAGTGGTTGTAGTTCTCTTCTTTGTTTTTTCTTTTTTTTGCTTTCTTTTCTTTTTTTTCTTTTTGTCTTTACCATTTTACATCTTTTTCAAATGGGCCCGTTGGGATTCGAACCCAAGACCCCTACGTTATCAGCGTAGTGCTCTAAAACCAGGCTGAGCTACGGGCCCTTACATAGAAAAAGTAAATTCAATTTAAAAATCTTTTCAGAAAAAATTGTTATTAATATCCGCCTGTTCCTTTGCCTTTTACCTTTTTTATTTTTTCTTTCTTTAAATACTCAATCATTGTCTCCCATGCTGTTATATGTCTTTTCGGCCATTTATCAGGCCATCTATGTTCTTTCATATCTTCAACCATTTTTTCCAAAGAAGACAATGTAACAGGATAAACCTTTCTTAAATCATGTGGATTTGGCGGTTCACGATGTGGTTCAAGATAGCCACAAACATCATAAAAATAAAATATTGGTTTGAATTTGATTTCATTTTTTTTCATAAAATCATCTATAATTTTTTTATAATATTTATATTGCTTACTTTTTCTGTACTCTATTGCTGGTTTAAATGATTCTATGTGTTCTAAAATAGAATATAAGGGTTCATGATAAATAGAAGGCATACCTCTAAGTTCACCTAAACCACTATAAAGAGCTTCTATATCATTCCAATCTAACTTATCCTCATGATATTGCATATGTCTCAAAATATCGTTTGCCTTGTCAAACACAACTTCTTCAGAGTAACCTTTGAGGTATGTTTTAATCAAATATGATAATATATCTAATGGTCTTTCCATTCTTTCATTAAATATCTAAATTATATAAAATTTTATGTGATTAAGAATAATAAAAATAAAAACGCTCCGAGTAGGATTCGAACCTACGACCCCACGGTTAACAGCCGTGTGCTCTAAACCACTGAGCTACCGGAGCATAAAATAAAGAATAAAGAATTATTTATAAAGTTATTTCTTAATCATTTCTTCCACATCTTCTTCAGCAAGCTCTTTAAATCTAGCTCTGCTTTTCTCAAGATAAGAATAAACTTTTGATTGTGGTGATCCCCTAATTAGAGCCTGTATAGCATGACTTGCTATTTCTACACTTTCAATTCTACCAATCATAGCCACGATATGATCAGAGATAACGAGTTCAGATTCAGATAGTTTTTCAATAACGTGCTTTGTTTTTCCTTTTGTTCCAATTATTCTGCCTCTAATAATGTTAAGTCTAGAATCTTTAACATAACTCTTTAAGTCAATTTTTTTCAAAATAAAATCTGTATCTCTAAGCTGTAAAGCAGCATCAATATCAAATCCTAAAACAAGAGCTTCAAGAATCTCCATAGCAAGGAATTCGATAATTGAATCATCCTTATTACTTGTTATAATGATCTCTTTCTTGTTAAGTTCAAGTGTAATGTTGAGAGCTTTTTCCAATCTTTCTTTATTTTTTTTAATAATACTATATTTTTTTTCTGAAAAAAATATTTTTTGCATTTTTTATTTTTAGAATTCTTTTTCAATGGTTTTAAGAAAACCTTTTTTTCTTAGCCACTCAACCTCATTAGGTCTATATTTCCAGATGATATCTCCTTTCTCATTTCCCCCTAATTCCCAAGGCTCAACAAGAACTACATTACCTTCTCTTAACCATAATCTTCTTTTAAGCCGGCCAGGAACACGACAAATACGACTTTTACCATCAAGACATCTAATAAGCATATGATTAGCACCAAGTCTTCTCTCGAGGATTCCTAAAACCTCTCGGCCTCTTGGTAATCTAACCCTAAATACTTCTCCTTCTAGAGTCTTTCTTGAACTTTTTTTATATTTTGCCATATTTATAAAAAATTATAGAAGTTTATAAATTTTTTTTATTTTTATTCTTATTTTTATTTCTTATTTTCAAAGAAGAGCCATAGCATGTGGCACATTTTTAATTTTAATTATTCTTTCTTTATCAATAATTCCTGCTTTAATACCTATTTCAATAGAATCATTACCAACAAAATTAAAGGATGCGTCTTCCTGTACTTTTTCTTTCAATAATTTAAGAATCCTATTCTCTGACATTTCTTCTCCTCCATAAAATTCTTTGCTGACCTCAAGCTGCATTTTATCATTTTCTAATTTTTTTCCAACTAATTCAGAATCACAAACAGCAATAATCTCCCTATATGCTTGGTGTATTTTGATGAGTACTGACATTTTAAACAATTTTTGCTCTCACACTATGCTTGGCCCCGCAGGCCAGGCAGTGAAGAAACATAAATTTACCCTCTTTTATCAGTTCAGTATCTGGTTTTCCACATTCTGGACAGATTACAAATTCTTTGACATAAGCTTCTATCTTCTGATTAATCATTTCTGAACTTAATTTTCTATTCAATACGAGACGATCGCCTTCAATTGAAACTTGAGCAGCTAATTCTCTAGAAAGAAATTTTACAAGATGTTGAGGTTTTCTCCTAAGTGTTAAGTAGATTCGAGAAAAATTTGTAATTATTGTTTTATTGCCTTCTATATGGCCTTTAACTTCAGGAATTTCAAAACGCTTAGTTACCTTAACTTGTTTAACTTCCTTATACAATTTATCTAATAATTTGTTATATTCCTCAGCCATAACTTAAAAAGAAAAAAGTTGTTTAAATATTTAACTCTCAATCCCTTTTCTCTGTTTAATTTTTCTGATAATCTTGTTTTGTAAATCTTTTGGAACTGGTGCAAATAATTGATCTGTGATAAAGAAAGCTGTTCTTCCTTCTGTGGCTCCTCTTAAATCATTGCTTAACCCAAACATCTCACTGACAGGCATTCTAACTTTTGCACTTAAATGCTCTCCTTCTTGATCTACATTTAAAAGTTGACCTCTCTTACTCTGAACTATCTTTGTTATTTCTCCCATGAATCTAAAAGGTGCTTCAATTTGAATATTTTGAAGTGGTTCAAACATAAGTGGCTTAGCATCCTGAATTGCTAATTTGAGAGCATCTCTCACTGCTGGAATCACCTGTGCAGGACCCCTATGAATAGCATCTTCATGAAGTTTACAATCTGTCAAGGATATTTTCATTTTCATGCAAGGTTCTTTTGCGAGAATTCCTGTATTAACTACTTGCTCGAAGGCAGTAATTGCCATCTCCATAATCTCCCCAATATGAACTATTCCTCTTGTCTTGTCACAGAATACACAATCCCTATAAATTTCTTTATATTGTCGTGCTTCGTCATTACTTACTCCAAGCGAAGTAAGAGTTTTGAAAAGCTGTTCATCTTTCTTTTTAATTTTTATTTCAGCAATTTCCCCTGCTTTTATTGCTTTATACACAGCATCTTCGAGAGGTTCTACCTGCATAAAGAAAACATTATGTTTATTTGGACTTCTCCCTTCAAAAATACGACTTGGTTTTGTAATGGTTTCTCTATAAACAACAATAGGCTCGCTTGTTGTAATATCTACTCCTTTCTCTGTTCTAATTCTATTAGCTATAACATCCAAATGAAGCTCACCCATCCCACTAAGAAGATGTTGACCTGTTTCTTCATTTATTTCAATAGTTATAGTTGGATCTTCTTTTGCCACATGTTTAAGAACAGAAATTAGTTTTGGTAGATCAGCTGGTTTCTTTGCTTCAATGCTGCAAGTAACAACAGGTTCAAACATATGTTTTAGGGCTTCAAAGGGCTCTATCCGTCTTTCTGAAACTGTTTCTCCAGCAAAAACGCCTGTAAGACCAACAACACCAATAATGTTGCCAGCAGGGGCTTCATCTATAATTAACCTTTGATTTCCTTTGTAAATATTAATTTGTTGTACCCTAACAATTTTCTTGGCCATATTCATATAAAGCTCTTGGCCTCTCTTGATTGTTCCAGAAAAAAGACGTCCACCAGCAATTTCTCCAGCATGCTTATCAACAACAATTTTAGTTGGGACAAAAATAACTTGGCCTTTTGGATCACATCCTATCAAGGCTTTACCTTCTTCACTTTCCATGTCTCCATGCCATATCCTTGGAATTCTATAGGATTGAGCTTCAACAGGATCTGGTAAATGCTTTACAACCATGTCCATAATTATAGTATAAAGAGGAGCTTTTTTCGCAAGCTCACTTACCTGATCTTTTTCATATGCATCAATAACATCTTTAAAATTCAAATTAGTTTTTTCCATATAATTAATAGACATTGCCCATCTATCTTTAGCAGAACCAAAAGTTACGCTGCCATCTCTTACATTAACAAACCAGTTTTTATGTCCTTCTGGTGCAATACTTGTAATAAATTTATTAACATTATTTATTATCTTCATCAGCCTATTCTGAATTTCTTGTGAATCAAGTTTTAGTTCTCTAATCAGTCTATCAACTTTATTGATAAATAATGTGGGTTTAACTCTTTCTTTGAGTGCCTGTCTTAAAACAGTTTCTGTTTGGGGCATCATTCCTTCTGCAGCATCAACCAATACGACCGCACCATCAGTTGCTCTCATCGCTCTTGTTACTTCACCACTAAAATCTATATGACCTGGTGTATCAATCAAATTAATAAGATAATCTTTTCCTTCAACATGATGAATCATATTTACACTAGCACTATCTATTGTAATTCCTCTTGCTTTTTCATCAGCATGAAAATCCATAACCAAAAGTTTGCCAGCCAATTCTTTAGAAATCATTCCAGCTCCAGCCAACAATGAATCAGTCATTGTTGTCTTGCCATGATCTATATGTGCGGCTATACCAATATTTCTAATCTGTTTAGGTTTCCACATAGTTTCAGTAATTTTTTTTGTCTTATCTTCTACCATCTTTAATTAACTTATCTTGCAGAATTAGCTTGTTTTTCTGTTTCTATTTTTTTTGTTATTGCATGACTTTCATTACTATTATTGGCAGCAGCAATTATTTCTTCGGCAAGTGCCTGAGAAAGTTTCTTTTTCTTTGCAAAGGCTTTATCCTGTGCACCATGAATAAGATTCCTCAATGCAAGATTCAATCTTCTTAATGGGGCAGTATCAACTGCTTGTGGATATCTAGCTCCACCATATTCAATAGTTGTAATCTCATCTCTTGGTGCAGCATTTTCTATAGCTTTAACAAGAATCTGAATAGGATTTTCTTTAGTTTTTTGTTCAATAATATTAAAAGCACTAAGGACAGTTTTAGTTCTTTTAATATAATTACTAGTTGCTTTAGTCATAATCTTATGTTTCTTACCCCGATGGCCAGGAACAGCCAGCACATTAATAAGTCTCTCAATAACATTAACTTTTGCCTTACCAAACCTTTCACGATGTCTACCTCTTGACTTTAACATGAGTTTAACATCTAAATTAATATATTTTTTAAGACCGAAATCCTCTATTCTCACACTTTCTGTCTCGTATAAATCAAAAATTTTCATTTTATTTTTTGTCTAGTCTAATTAACTATATTTATCTTCTACCTTTTTCTATCCTGCCATTAACTAACATTGCAAGAGGTTGATCATTTACTTTAATTACAGTATATTTAACACAAGGAATATCTCCCTTTGCTCCCCCTTGCTTACCACCTATAGCTTCTATCATTACTTCATCATGTTCGTCAATAAATTTAGAAGCTAAATTGCCAGGCACATAAGCTGTCACCTGTCTTTTATTCTTAATAAGTTGAATTCTAACGCACTTTCTCATAGCAGAGTTTGGCTGTTTTGCCTCAAATTGAACTTTTTCAAGAACAATTCCTTTAGCTTGGCTAGCACCTCCAAGAGGATCACTTTTCTCTTTTAATTTTAGCATCCTTTTTTTATATTTCCTTTTAGCCCAACGAAACTTCTTATGTTTCTTCTTAATTTTTCGAGCACCAAGCAATCCCATTTTATCTTCTATAAATCATACAAATTAAATAGATTATATAAACTAATTTTCGTATATATTTATAAATGTTTCTTACTAAATTAATAAATGCAAAACCAGGTAAAAAAAACACAAAATATACTTGAACCTTTTGGAAGAAAAGATGTGCTTTTATATTATAGTACTGTAGCAAAAAAACTTAAAAAATTCCTAAAAAATAAAAAAATTGCTACAAAAACCTGGCTTCCCAATGGTTTCTTTTTTTTGAAACGTGGCTCAAAAGATGAACCATTTTATATTCAAGAATTTAGTTCAGTAACAAAAGATCTGCTGGAACTAAGAAGTAAATTTGCATTAAAAAAAGCTCGTGGAAAGATAACAAAACAACAAGAAAAAATATGGACATATTTCCCACAAAACAAGTTAGTTGATTTTTTTTATGCCACAAATAATGAAGGAAAAGGAAAAGCTATAGAAAGAATATATTTTGATATAGATAGAGGAAAGGGCATAACAGCAGAACAAGCGCAGCACGTAATTTTAGCATTGATTAGAACAATAAAAAAAGATAAGGAATTTAAAAAAATAATTCCTCTACAAAAATTATTTATTCTTTGGACAGGAAAAAGCTTTCATCTTTATATTATGTTAAAAAAGAAAATTCCAGCCCAATTTTATGTAAAATATCTAAGCTATAGCAAACATAAACCTTTAGAAAGTTTTATAGGAAGATGGGCAGAGAAAATAGCTAAAGAATTAAAAATAAATGTTAAAGGGGGCCATGAAAAAACTGCCAAAACAATTGTACTTGATCCTAGTCAGACACCAAGTGGAAAACTTGCAAGATGTCCTTTTGCTCTTCATATGAAGAATCCAAAAGAGATAGATGGTGTTTCAGTTCCACTTAACGAGAAAATGCTGAAAGATAAAAATCTCATAACAAAACTTAAGAGTTTAACACCAGACAAGGTTGTTAAAGATCTTAATAACTGGGCAAAGAATTTACCATGATAAAATATGAAGAAGCCCCTGATATTAAAATTAAGATTGAATTATTAGCTCAAATTTTAGATTTGGATCATCTTAATCTAAATAGAATTTTTTGTATTCGAAGCAAAGGCTCAAAATCAAAAAATATTATAGCGAGATGTCATTCATTACCAAAAATAATGCAGCTCTCTCTAAAGACAGAATCATCTTATATTATTGAAATAATAAGTGAAAATTTTGATAAACAAATAGAGGATGAAAAAATCAGAACACTAATTCATGAATTGTTACACATTCCAAAGAGCTTTGGTGGTGGTTTCAGACATCATAATGTAATAACCAAAAGAAAGATAGAACAACTATTTAAGAGATACAAAAATTCTATCGACGAGGATAGAAAGGTTTAAATATAACTTATACTTTAAGTTTTTATTAAATGGCTAAGGCTATTAATATTAAATGAAAATAAGAGGAGGTTAAATAAAAAATGGGAAAGGTTCTCGTAAAAAATGCAATAAAGAGAAAGAAAGGCTATCTTTATTATGTCGACGGAAAAGGTAATGTTTGTGAAGCAAAAATGGCTCGTGGCGGAAGAAAGAAAAAGAAAGCTAAGAAAAAAGTAAAGAAAACAAAAAAAAGAAGATAAACTACCTAAATTTTATTTTTATTTTTTATTCTTATATTTTATTTTTATATTAATTTATTATTTTTTTATTGATATTACTTTTTATTATTTACCATTCCCACTTTCTTCTTTTCTTCATTAATTCCAACTAATAATAATTTGATA
>DAOWHW010000006.1 GCA_030641225.1 archaeon
AAAGAAAAAGATAAAAAGAGAGAAAAAGTAAGAGAATTAATTACAAGGAAGATGAAGATGAAAAATGAGACGAAAACAACAAAAAAGAAAAAATAAAAACTGTCTCTACATTATATTATTCTATACTATTGTGCCGCGATAGCTCAATTGGTAGAGCAATGGCTTCGTAAGCCATAGGTTATGGGTTCAATTCCCATTCGCGGCTTTTTACAATAAAAAATATAAATGATTCTGAAGTAATTCGTTTATGACAAATCTAAATTATACTGGTTTTTATTTTGCACATGAGAAGTATGCTGACTATAGAGAACTTTATAAAAAATGTTTAAATGACCCTTCTTGTGGCATCTCGCAGAAAGAGGCTCAGAAAGGATTAATTCTTGCAGAAAGATTTTCTGCTGATAAGGAACATAGTCGTTTAGTGGCTCAAGAAATTAAGATATATTTAATTAAGAATCCACACTGGAGCAAAAAAGGAAAATTAGTTGTTCCATATGGATCATTAGAAAAACTTTTTGAATTTAATTTTGGCAAGGAAATTAAAAAAATTTGTGAACAAGAAATCTCATTAGAAGAGATTGTTGAGAAAAATGCTACTCATAAATTAGAAGATGGAACAGAAATAAGAGGAACAAGATTTAGAAAAAGCCACTATATGGGCCCACCATACCATAGACAGATTCCTAATCCTTACCTAGATATCTTTTATGATTCTTCTTCTTTTGAAAAATTAGGAGATTTTAGTTATTCTTTCCATATTAAGACAGAACCAATATTACTAGAAAAGCCTAGAGAATATCATATTAAAGAGTATGTTTTAATTGATGATGAACTAATTAATGAAACAGAAAAAATAGGGCTTCCTAGATTTAAAGCTGGGGATTTTGGTAAACCCATTAAATTTAGTCATCTAGTTTTTAGAATAATTTCAAACAAAGATTTTTCTAATCTTCCTCATTACTCTCTTCATCCTCATCCTTTTTGATTCTATTTCTTTTATTCTTTATCTGCCTATTCACTTCTTGTTTTGACACTTTTCTTGAGAAAAATTTTTTAATTTTTGTCTTAAATCTTTTGTCTTTATAGTTTTCTCCAATTAAAAAGGCAGCCAATTTTTTATATTCTACAACAGCATTTGTTTCTCTGGATTCGAATGTGCTTGGTTTTAATTCAGAAAGGGCTTTTGGAATATTTAGTTCATGTGGTATTACTGCTAAAACCGACACTCCTGTCATTTCTTCGATTTGTTCAGGACTAAGTTCAAACTTTTTTCCATAAACTCTATTTATTATTATTCCAGCTATAGGAACTTTCTTTTGTTTAGCTACTTTTACTGCGTGTATCGTACAGCTAAGAGTTGCATGGTCTGGTGTGGTTACAATAAGTAACTTATCACTTGCCATCATTGCTGCGAGAGTTTCATGATCAAGGCTTGGTGAGCTATCTATCAAGATTATGTCATAATGGTATTTAAGATGTTGAATTTTTTCCTTAAGCTTCAGATAATGCGGATAAAAAATTTTCTTTGTATTTATTTTACCACCAATTATATCAAAACCATAATCTGTTTCTTGTATTGCTCCAAGAGCATTTGCTTTATCTTGAAGAACATCGAGTAGTGAGTATTTTGGGTTTATAATACCGAGATGTAATGCAAGATTTGGTGCAGAAAAATTTCCATCAACCAACAAGACATTTTTTCCTTGCTGGGCAAGCGCTGCACCAAGAGAAACAGTTGTAGTTGTCTTGCCAACTCCACCCTTTATTGATAAAATTCCAATTGATTTACCCATTTTATAATTTAAGATTTTAATCTAAATATTTAAATTTATCGTTATATTTAAAAACTTCTGAAAATTATTATATAACAAGGAAAAGAGGCAAGATGAAAAAGAGTTTTTGGATGTTAATAATTTTTATATTTATAATTTTCTTTCCCTTTATTCTTGCTGCAAACCAGCATGGCGTGAATGGTTTTGTAGATGATTCTGTGAAGGGAATTTCCCCAAATGGAATGGC
>DAOWHW010000014.1 GCA_030641225.1 archaeon
AAAATTTTTATTTTTTACTTTACCATTAACATTTCTTTTTATAATTTTTTGCCTTAATTCTATTAGTGCTACAACTGTTTATGAATGCCGTCTTATTAATGAATCAGGAATTTATGAATTAAATCAATCAATTGAAATTAGTGGGGGTGTGAGCCAGCTTTGTATACTCATTAATGTAAGTAATGTTATTTTGGACTGCATTAATTATTCAAATTCTATAGTTGGAAATGGTTCAAATGACATTATAGGGGTTGGAGCATTTGATAATATCGCTTCTCAAACTTTAACAAATATAACTGTCAAAAACTGCAATATAACTAAATTTGATATAGGTATCTGGCTTAATAACACAAATGATTCTATTATTTTTAATAACTCTGCTTATAATACTACTACAGGAATTGATTTGGAACATACCCTTGATATCAATATATCAACAAACAATATTACAACATTTGATTCTAATTCATCTGCGATCTTTTTGATGAATGATAATTCTAGTGTTGTAGAAAACAACATTGTAACAACTAATGGAATATTAGGGAATGGGATTACTATAGGCCTTTCAATTGATACTCTTGCCAATCTAAATACAATTACAATATCTAACACCAATGCATCAGGAATTATTTTAGAGGAGTATACAAATAATACAAATGTAACAACAAATACAATCACAACTTTTGATGTTGGGTCAATGGGGATTCAAGTATTTGATTCCTCAAGTTCTTGTCTTTTATTTAATAATATAATTACAACTTCTGGCAATGAATCTTTTGGAATTTATCTCGAAGGGGCAAATGATATGAATATCAGTTCAAATAATATTACAACGTCAGGATATCATGGTGATGGAATACATTTTCAAGCTTCAAATAATTCTATGCTTACACAAAACATAGTGCGAACAGCACATGCAGATGCGTGTGTTATTAATATTGAAATGTCAGGAAATAATAATACTCTCTATGATAATATTTTTAATACCTCAAGTAACCACCCTGGAACTTGTTTGGATGATGCATTGGCTAATATTTGGAATACTACAGAAGCAGAAGTGACAAATATTATGGGGCGTCCTAATTTGGGCGGGAATTTTTGGACAAATAATGTAAGCACTGGTTATAGTGATACATGCATTGATTCAGATGGTGATTATTTTTGTGATACTGCTTATAATCTTGCAGGTCTTGGTTCTGAGGACACTAATAATATAGATTATCTTCCTCTTGCTAATCATACTAACATGGTTTCTACATGTGAAACATTAAATGTTGAAAATAAGTTTTATTTCTTGAATCAAAGTGTTAATGTTAATGGAACATGCTTTAATATTACTGCAAATAATATTACCCTTAATTTCAATAGTTCTACTATAACAGGAAATACCACTGGCTATGGTGTTTATATTAATGGTGTTAATGCAACAATAGTAAATGGAATTATTTCTAATTTCTCAAATGGACTTTATCTTTATAATAGTTCAAATGATATAATTTCTGGTCTTATAATAAATAATTCAGCACAGGACGCGATTTTTCTAAATGACCCAGCCTCAGAAAATAATAATTTTACAAATATAACCATAATAAATACAAACGCATCTTATTATGATATTAATTTTTCTGTTGTAGGTATAAATGGAACATGGATTATTGACACTGACTTTGCTAATTATTCATTTGCTGGAGCAGGAGGATTAGTTAATTTTAAAGATAGTACTTATGGAATAATTAAATTTTTAGAGACTATAAACGGTTCTGGAACTAATTTAAGCAATGATGTTAATATTAGAAGCAATTTAATATTTATTGATTCTTCTAGTAATCCAGGATTAAATAAAAGTGCAAATATATCTCTTTATAGTATAACTTATACAGATCCTGAACCACAATATAGTTCTGATGCCAGTACATGGGTAAATTGCACTACAGCCACAGATCCTGCTTGTAGTGAACTTAGTTTTAGTGGAAATATTTTTACATTTAATACAAGCCATTTTACTTATTTCAGAGCTTTTGAAACATATTCTGCCCCAGAAGAAGGTAATGGAGACACTGGCGGTAGAGGTGGTCTTGGTTTTCCTCCAGAGGAAGAAGCTGAAGAACCTATTACCTATAGTGAAGGCGAAAATATTAGTGGAGAAGCAGGTGGTTATCCTTATAATGTAATAATTGATGAAATTACAAATAATAGTGTAACTCTAACAATTGATACTCAAACAATCACTTTAATGATTGGCGAGAGCATTGAAATTGATTTAAATCAAGATGATATTTCGGATTTGAGAATAACATTATTTGGAATAGAAGAAGGAAAAGCTGATTTGAGATTTGAAGAAATTCTTCCAGAAGAGGAAGAAGAAGAAAAAGTTACACCATTATGGCAAAAATATTTACCGCATATGATCATTGGAATATCTATAGTTCTTGTCATTTCCTTAATAATTCTTGCAGCACGAAAAAAACATACAAGCTATAAAAGAAAACATTAAAAAATTAAAAAATAAAAAAGTTTAAAAAGGCAAAAATCCTTTAAAAAATATTAAAGAGAGGAAAGATGAACAAAAAAGCATTAACAAAAAATCTTTTATTTCTTTTTGTGATAGTAGTTATTGTTACAGCAATTTTTTCTGCTTTTTTTGTATTTGCTGAGTTAACTGCAGTTAGTCTGGTAGCTCCTGCTGCTAGTGCAAGCATTTCCGGGACTTATACTTTTAATGCAACAGTAACAGGTAATTCTACTAATATGAGTTTTTATTGGTGGAACGAAACTTCTAGCTCTTGGAAATTATTATGTTCTAATGACACCCATATTAATAGCACTTCGTCATGGTGTAATTATGATACAACAGGCATAAATGATGGAACAGGATATATATTTAATGCAACAGCGCAAAATGACACAAATACAACTTCAGGTGTAAGTGCTGATGTAACTGTTGATAATTTAGGGCCAACAGCAACTTTAACTATAGATCCAACATCTATACGCAGACATCAATCATCAACAATATCTTGTTCAGCTACAGACACCGTGGGTGTTGCAAGTGTTGAAATTACTGTTCTAAAGCCAGATGATACTTCAGAAACACCTTGTACAGGCACAACTTCTTGCTCAGCAACTTACACACCAGTACTTGTAGGAGATCATGACTTCGTTTGTACTGCTATAGATAATGCTGATCATAGTGGAACTGATACAGGAACTCTGACAGTAAGGAGCAGGTCTGGTCTCGGAGTTAGTCTTCCTCCAGAAGAAGAGGAGGAAGAGGAAGAAGAAATTCCATCAGCTCCACCAAGTGAGCCATCAGAATTTGATTATGATCTTGGTAATTTAATAGATTATGAGGCAAATGAAACAAATGTAACTGTTGAAGTAAATCAAACAATAACCTTTGTAGTAAAAGGAGAAAGCCATACTGCACAAATAGAAGGAATAGGAGAAGATAGTATTACAATCTGGATATGGTCTGATCCAATCACAACAACAGTTAATTTAGGAGAAACAAACTATTTAGACCTTGATGCTAATGGACTGGAAGAGTTAGCCTTAACTTTACATTCAATAGCTGAGGAAAAAGCAACTCTAACCTTTTATGAAAATAAAGAAATTACAATAGAAGAGCCAACAGAGAGAAATTTAACATGGTTGTGGATAGTTATTGGTATATTAGCAGTAATTGTTTTAATAATAATTGTTATTGGAATTCAGAAATCCAAGAAGCCAAAAAGAAGATAATTCTTTTTTTCTTTATTTTATTACTTTTTTAATATTTATATTTATTTAGAATATATCATAAGGAGGTAATTTTCCTTCTTTATATCTCCTAATAAATTTTTTAATTTCTTCGAGGCCAAAAAAACGTAGATAACCAACATAACCATAGTCTACACAAGGTGTGTGTAAGTTATCCAGAGAAAGTTCCCATGTTGGCCCCCATATACAAAAGGTATTCCTGTATTCATTAATAATCTCAAGGCCTCCTTATCTTCTTTTGTTGATTCTGGCGCCCTTGTTAGAAGCATACATATTTTCTTTTTTTCTTCAATCCTTTTAGTTAGATTCTTTGTCATGTGGTGTTATAATTTATTGAATTATATAAATTTTTCTAAGAAAAAACGCCGGAGCCAGGATTCGAACCTGGATATCCTTGCGGAAACAGGTTAACCTGTTTTTATTTTTGATTAAATCTTTTTTTAAAAGATTTATTTCAAGACCTGCGCCTTACCATTGGGCCACTCCGGCTTGAGATAATGAAGAAAAGAATACTTATAAAAATTACTTTTTGATGTTATAAGATTGATATAAAAACAAGGACAATCTCCCAATATTTTTAATAGAAATCTGATGGTTTTGTAAAACCCATTTTTATATCTAGAATACTTAAAATAAATCTTTCAGATGCTTTTACAACATCACAGTCAGCTACATCAATTATAAAACATTTTATGTAGATTTCATCCATATGTATAGAGGTTTTATCAGCTGGCTGTAAGACAATAACACTTATATCACCATGAGAATAACCACAATCTCTTACCTTAACAACATTATCAGGCGCGCTTAAGTTAACATCTTCTACTCCTGTTGCATTTGTTATAGCTCCAGACACATTATATTCAAGCATGCCAAGAAATTCTCCTAATTTCCAGGCTGCCAAAGTACTTTTTTCACATTTAAATATTTCAGGGCTAAATGAAACAAAAACATCTTTTTTTGGAACATCCTCTATTGTAGAAGGTATTTTTGCCAGTTCTCTTGGATCATTTCTAAAATAAAGATCATATGTTTTGTAGCCATCACTTCTTTTTAGAGTAAGTTTTGTTACATACATAGGTATTTTACTCACATAAATTTTAGTATATGTTATATTATGGTAAGTAAATCTTTGTCCGCTAATTTCTATCCATTTCTCCTGAATTTGTTCTTTAAATACGAATGCTAAAATAAGAAGAATAATAATTAGTATTAGGATAATTAATAATATTTTAATTTGATTTAGACTTCTACTAGATTTTAATTTTTGTTCTTTCTTGATTTCTTTCTTCTTTCCTTCTTTTTTCTTTTTTTGTTCTACCATCTTTTATTTTTGATATTAATTTATATTATCCCAAAGATCATAAATAAAGCCTTTTCAGTCGCTTTTATTAAATTATCCTCATTACCTTTTATAATAAGACAAGCGTTTTTAAAATTAATTATGCTAACTGTCTCATTTGTTTCTTTTATCTGAATTATAGCTGTGTTAAAACCAACATCTTCACAATCCTTAATTGGCAAATTGTTTTCTATACAAAATTCGGATTCAGATTCTTCTATAGGACATGCTAATTGTATTCTTATTGTAAATTCGCTTAAAAGATTAAAAAGATATGCTGCCCCTCGTTCATTTTCAGTTGTTGCTATTAGAAATAATTTTTTGTTTTTGAAATCACTAAGAAGAGGATTGCCTTCACTTGTTATATTTTCAACTTCCTGTGGTAAATAATGTGTGTTTAGTACTATATTTTTGTTGTCTATGTCTATTTGAGTTTGCCATCCTATATCTGTCTTGAAAAAAACTTGGTTATTATAAAATTCTTGTTCTTGTGTTCTTTCTTTATTTGATAAGGCAGCATAACCAATAACACTTGTTATCATTAATAAAATAATGATTAATCCAAATAGGGTTTGATTTCTTTTCTTTTTTCTTGCCTCTTTTCTTTTTGTTTGTAATGGCGCTGGCTTCATATTTTTATGTCATTTTGTAAATATAAAAAGCTATTGCTTATTGATAAAAAGAGATAAGAAAAAATGAAAACAAAAAATAAAAAAAGAAAAAAAAGAAAAAAATAAATTTAGTTTTTCTGCACCTTATTAACTAGCTACAACTACTTCTTCGCTCACTGTACTTAGGATAACACTCTCACCTGATAGAGCTGGTGTTCCTTCACTTAGAGCTTTAGCAGCTCTTTGTGTGTCTAAACCTTCATAACCTGCTACTATCATGGCATATTTGCCATCAGTGTACTTAGAATCCATTATCTTAATTAAGGCTTCACCAATAGTACTAACTCCAGTTGCTTCAACCCAAGCATCATCTGTACCATAAGTTGGATAATCTAAGCCAAGCAAGTCAGCTGTTATGCTATTAATAGCACTACCACCAACAGAGATAATATTCATTCCTTTAATGGTTTCATCAACTTCAGTATCCATTACAGGAGTAACTTTACCACCAACTGTAGCAGCTCCACTTATAATACTTGCAGTAATCTCAGAAACATATGCTGATACATCACCCTCTTCTCCAGGATAGATTATTTCAACACTATTTTGATTACCACCAGTTTTTTCTAACCAGTAGGTAGAAAAGTTTGAGTAAGCTGCATAGTTATCTGTATCACCTATTTCAGCATAGCCTAAAAGACCTCCAGATTCATCAGTATCTGTTATACTTACAGTAGTTTCTCTATTAGGACTAGTTCCACTCATGCTTAAAGTTATATTAAATGGAGTTGCATCTTTTATTTCCGTAACAGGAGCTTCTTCCCATATATCAAGGTATAGGCCTGTTTGGTTTCCACTAGTATCTATAAGTCTAAAACCACTAGCACCTTGGTCATCAGCTGATTCTACAGGCAAGTAAACAGTCATGCCTTCTTCTGTGTAGATTCTGTCACAATAACCAGTTCCAGCAATAGAATAGTTAAGCTGATTTTCTCCTGCATTAACATTATGTATGTTAATCACTATATCACCAACATCACATGTGCTTCCATTTGTTTCAGATTCACATACTGTTACGCCTGTTACAGCATCTATAATATCCACATAGTTGTTTAGGTTATCATATGTATTAGCTTTTAACAAATAAGATTCGTATGTTGGATCTCCTACTGTAGCAATGAAGTATCTATGCACATCTTCATCATACACTAAACCAGCAACACAATAGTCAGTGGTATTTGTTAATAATTTACTTGTGGCATCTTTACCAACACCTAAGAATCCAGTTCCATTTGCATATAAAATGTCAAATGAAGCTATTCCACTTTCTAAAGGAACTGTTAACTCGAACTTATGGCTTCCATCTGGCTCTATCTCTATTTGTTCTTCTGATGTTGTTTTTAATCCTTCAAAACTAACTTTGAAACTTCCTAAGCCAGGGAATGTTGCAGAACCATCCTTTGTCATAAAGATATCATCTTCAGGATTCCAATAGAAGACAATTTTTGATATTTTCAAATCAGTTCCATCAAATGAAGCTCCAATATCAAGCTTCAAATCAAGGATATTGTCATTGTTTAATTCAATATAGTCAGATGCTCCATAAGTAGTGTAATCAGTATCTTCTAGTGTTAGTTTTTCTGCTCCTAAATAGAATGTAGCTTGTCTTTTACCGCCAGCCCAATCTTGATAAAGAACTTCTGTTAAACCAAGTTCTATGTCAAAAGTGAACTTATGAATCTGCCCTGCTATTAAAGCATCTGTAGATTCACCATTTACAATAAATCTGGCTTTTCCCTCACTATCTACTATATCCAGTTTGACAGTATATGTTACATCATCTATTGTATATGTTGCTTCTTCTTCTTCATTTAGAGTAGCTTTTACAGCACCAGTCATTAACTGAAGTGTTATTTTGTGAGTTGCAACATCAGCACCCACAATTTCATATGTTTCTCCTAGCATCTTGATACTTGAATCTTCAAAATCATCAAGAGTGCCACTAGTATTTGTGGATTTTGCTGATTTTGTAAATCTAAGTGAATAGTTCAAAAATTGTTTGTCACCATCACCATATATCATTAATGCTGGTTCGTCAGGAGTTGGTGAATCACTATCTTTTAAAAAAGTAGCTTCTGGATATAATGCTCCAAAAGTTATTTTTTGAGTATAGTCAAAATCATCACCATCATCTGCTCTATAAGTACCATCAGCTAACATTAATGGAAGCTCAGTATCATCAAATCCACCTACTTCAACACTAGCGAATGTTTCATTTAGGTTTAATTTGTTATTACTTGCTTCAATTTTTTCAGCTTCTCCAGTTATAGCATCTACGCCAACAGCACCTGTACTTAATGTAGAGGCTATATTAATAGCTCCTAAATTATCTGTTGTTGCAGCAGATTCTCCAAGAACAATTGCTGTATCAGCTCCTGGAAGACTGTCCTGCCAAGTTGCTAGATCAGCAGCAAATGCAAAACTTGTGCATGCTAATAAAGACATTACTGCAATAGGTACAATCTTTTTCAATATTTTCATCTTTTAACCTCCTTTCACTCCTTTCTTATTGGCCAGTCATTAGACTGTTAAATCAATCAATTAAGCAGCTAGATTAAGGACATAAATAGTTGTTTTAGCCAAACTTTTTAGTCCAAAGACTAAAGCTATAAACAACATAAAATTCAGCCAAAAAAAATATTTTATATCCATTTTTTTCTTACTACTTCCTTTTGATTGATTTGGCCTTCCATAGCTTAGTTTAACACTACTAATTTATGTATCTAATCTATGAGTCGCGACCCTTTTTAGAAAGGATCACTGGCCAGTTTTGTAATACATTATTACATAAAAATAACTTATTTTTGCTTTTTAAAGGTTTCGACACTCTTAATTTTTCTCTCTCTTCTTTTGTTTTTTATTTATAAATGTTGTGTTTTCATTCAATAATTAAAACAGATTTGACGATACTAGGATTTTTCCAGAGTACTATACTTTTTTCTCCATATAGGGGATTTTAAAACATATACAACAGAACAATAATCTTTAAATATCGTCGATACTTTTTAATTTTGAAAAATAAAAAATGGCTAAAAGAGGTAATAATATAAAAAAGATTACTGTTAAAATAAGCTCTGATCAGAATTCTGAGGGTCAGGAGAAAAAAACCTTTTTAAGTATTCTTAAGCCAACCTGGCCTAAACATCATAACATGGATTTTTCAATAAAACAGCTCAGAAAAGTTTTGAGCAATGAAAAAGCCAGAATTTTGTATATGCTAAAGTCAAAAAAAAGAGCAAAAAAAATTAGATCTGTGTATGCTCTGGCTAAAGCCCTGGACAGGGATTTTAAGGCTGTAAGGCAAGATCTAAAGCTGCTTGAGCAGTTTGGATTTGTTCGTTTAATTCCCGAAGAAGACAAAAATGGCAAAAAAAGATTAAAACCTGTTCTAGCTGTTAAAAAGTTTCAAATTGATATAGAGCTTTAATACTAAGAAGAATAATAAAATCTTAAAATTACTAAAATTTCTTGCTCTCCTATAATTAGTGGCTGTATTGGTTGTGATGCTTCAATAAAATCTTTTTCAAGCTGACCATTTTCTATATAAACTATTTGTTCAGAACTACTTATATTTAAAAAATAGCCATGAATCATTGCATTAGCCATGTCTGTTCCAAGAAACTCATCAAACATTTCCTCAAGTTCTTCTTTTAAAAAAATACAAACATTTCCTCCAATTCCTTCACATATTCTTGAAGGATTATTATTACACTCTCGAATAAGTTCCCTTATATTTAATCCAACATTGTTTATTTTACAGTCTGTTGTATATTTCTGTATTGTAAAAAGCAGATCTTCGAGCTCATAATTTTTAGGCTCCACTCCTTTAGAAGCTCTTCTTATAGAAAAAGCAAAAAAAACTATGCCAATAATCATTACCACAAGGACAATAATAACAAATCCAAAAACTTCTTCTTGAGCTTTTTTATTCTTTTTTATAATCATCTTACACACTTCTTGTTGTAATTTTAATTTTAGCTACTACACATTCCATAATTCCTATTGTTTCTTCGCATAAAGGAATATAAGTTGAATATGTGAATGAATTTTCAGGTTCTCCCATACTTTCATAAACTATATATATGTCTCCTATTGGATAAACTTCCTCTATAATGACCTCAGAAATTTGAGCAGATTTCCAAATATCAGCATATTTATTTCTTATATGCCTAATTTCTCCAAAAACTTTTAGCTTATCTTTGTCAATACAATATATTTCAGTTGTAGTGCCAAAAGATTTTGAGCATCTTAATTCAGGCAATGATGAAACAACCTTTAGCATAGTCATTGTTCTCTGTTCTCTTACTTCTTCAGCAGTTTTCTGTAATTGTGTTAATTGAAAACGAGCAAAAAATAAAAATAATAGAGCAAATAAAAAAACTACAGCTACTAAAACAAAAGCCATCTCCTGAATTTTTATCTGCGCTTTTTTATTTTCTATTTTCATTTTTTTAAAATAATCTACAATAATTGCTATTTGCACTATCAAGTAGATTAGCTGCCCCTTCTAAATTTGCTATCTGATTTTCTGAAACATATTTGGTTGTTGCAATATCTTTAGATTTTGCCATAATATCTTCAAGATTATATTGAACACTACAGCCCTTACCCATAAGAGCTTTAGCTTTTTCTTCATAAATGGCTGCTTGAATATTAAGACGAGAGGCCAATCTCTTTAAATTACAATTATAAACAAATTTATCTGAGAAAATTGCAGCATACATTAATGCATCTCCAGTGTAATAGACTTTACCATCAGTTTTTTCAACACTAGAAGAATACACATTAATATCGCAATCACTAGTAGAATAAAAACAAACTGTTATGCTTTCTTTACTGCATTCAGTTTTATAATTTTCTATTTCTATATCCTCTATTTCAAGATTATCAATTTCATTACTAATTCTTACTGGAGCACCAACAAAACAATATTTTTGCCCAGCAGGCCAGAAAATAATGATATCAGAAACTCTCCAAGGCATTTCAAATGGCTTGCTTAATGCATTAAGTTTTTTTGTTTTAATTTCTTTAGAAGCATAAAAATATTTATTATATACATATCTTTCTATTCCTGCTTGACTATCTTGTATTAGTGTTATGATATTTTTGCCGAGAGCATCCATGCTAGGATCAAAATTACATTCTATAATAATTTCATATTCTCTTGGCAAAGCTAGAGGCTTATAAGTTGTTGCACCCATAGAGCCAAGATAAACAAAAGGATCTGTAATGATATCAAGAAATTGTGTTTCAACTGTTGTTTCTTCATATCTTTTGCTTAACAAGTTAGTTCCAACAAAATAAAAAGCCAGAAATAAAACTAGGGCCCCAACAATTACAGCAAAAATCCATGCAAACTGGAACTGACTTTTCTTTTTCATCTTCTATATTATTGAGAAGGTTTGGAAATAACTACATAAGGTGAGCCGCTTTGTTTTGTAAGTTTTAAAGTAATTTTACCACCTTCAACTTCAAAACATAAGGTTTTATCTATCTTCAAACACTCTTTTTGGCCACACTTAATGTGCCATCCAGGATTTAGATTATATTCTATTGCCCTTTCAAAAGGCCATAAAAATAAATTGTCCTTATTTGAAGTTTTCCAGTATCCTACTTCTTGACAAAAATTTGATAATTCTTGCTGACTTGGTCGTGTGCAGTAGCCTGGCGGACTTAGATTAGTAAAACAAACATAATCAAATTTTTTGCTAAGAGGCAAGGTTATTGTTTTTGAAGCAGCTTCTTTTGACCACATATTTTTTATTTCATTCTGCAGGTCACCATTCTCACTTACAAATAAAAGAATATTGGCCATCTCTGCTTGATGCAGGAAGTTTCTTATAACCCAAAATCCCACAAAAAGAGCTACAGCAATAATGATTAATGAAAAAATTAATATAAAAGGCATACTCATAGCCTGTCCTTTCTTACCCCTTTTATTTTTACCTCTTTTTTTAATAATATTCATAATTTTTATAGTTTAATTTATCTTATAAAACTTTTCCTCAGAAAACTTTATAAATACCTTATATTTTATTTACTTGAGAAAGAGATAAATAGGTAAATTATTACTTGTTTTTTAAAAAAATATAAAAGATATTAAGGTATTAAAATGGAAATGGAAATGCAACATAGAGTAATGGGTTATGATAGAGCTGCAACTATGTTTTCGCCTGATGGTAGAATTTTACAGGTAGAATATGCTGAAAAGACTGTTAGACTTGGAACTGCAAGCATTGGTATGATTTGTAGTGACGGTGTGGTTATTGTTTCTGATAAAAGGCTTGGAGACTCATTATTAATACCCGAATCTATATTGAAAATTTGGGAAATAGATGAGCACATTATTGCAACTGCTGCTGGCGTACTTAGTGATGCAAGAGTTATTCTTGAACATTCCCAAGTTACTGCCCAACAACATAGAGTTACTTATGACCAGCCTATTGATACTGAGTCTGTAATTAAAGACGTAGCTAACATACAACAATCAGCAACCCAGTATGCTGGAACTCGTCCTTTTGGTATTGCTGTGATGATGACAGGTGTTAATAGAGACAATGTTTGTAAATTATATGTAAGTGATGTAACAGGAAATTATTGGGGTTATAAGGCTAGTGTAATAGGTGAAAATGACGAGCGTATTAAAGAGTTATTACAGTCTGGTTATAAAGATAACCTTAATGTGGAGCAAGGTATTAAACTCGCATTAAATATATTCAAAAAAATTTTTGGAAAGAACTTTAGTATTGAAAGATTTGAAGCAGCCTTTGTCAAGAAAGATACTAAAAAAGCACAGAGACTTCATGGCATCCAATTATCCAAATATATTAAATGATTAAATTAAGATTAAAGATTATATGAATTTCTGAATTAAAATGGTTGATGTTATAACAAGACTAAAAGTTAAAGGAAAGCTTTTTGAAATTATAGTTGATTGTGACAAAGCTATTGAATTAAAAAAGAAAAAGAATATTAGTTCAGAAACAGTTAGAGATGTCCTCGCTATCGATACTGTTTTTAGTGATTATAAAAAAGGTTTTAAGCCATCAACAACAGACTTGAAAAATGCTTTTGGTACTGAGCAAATTAGTGAGATAGCTACAAAAATTTTGGCTGATGGAGAAATAGTTCTGCCACAAGAATATAGAGAAAAGGAACGTGAGGCTAAATTTAAGAAAATCATTGATTTTCTTGTAAAAAATTGTATTGATCCAAGAACTAATGCACCTTATACAGCTGAGAGAATATCTTCTGCACTAAAGGAGGCTGGTGCAAGAATTGATGAGACTAGAGGAGCAGATGAACAGGCCTTAATTATTGTAAAACAAATAGAGAAGATAATTCCAATTAAAATTTCAACAATTAAATTAAAGATAACCATTCAAGCAGCTCATACAGGTAAGGCTTATGGTATTCTTCAGAAATTCAATAAAACAAAAGAAGAGTGGTTAAGTGATGGATCATTTTCTTGCATAATTAATCTTCCTGCTGGAATGCAGATGGATTTTTATGATAAATTAAATGCTATAACCCATGGCTCAGCACTAACAGAGGAAATTAAGGAGGAATAAAAAATAAAATGTCATCAATTAATTTTTTGCGCACATATGCACATCAATTTTTCTGTAAAAAGCTTGGCGAGAGCATAAGAATAAAAAGAAAAGAGAAAATAGAAGATATAGCTATTGAAACAGATGAAAAAATATCAAGAGGAATTGAATTCAATGTTTATGGACTTGCAGAAGAACCATTATATGAGATTGAGATAAAAATTCCTCAAAAAGAACCAAAAGAAAACTATGATGAAGATTACATTAATATAAGTATAAAGGGAATTACCAGATCTGAAATAAAAAAACTTTGTGAAGAGTTTAATAAAATCTATAAAAAAATAAAATAAAGAATGGAAAAAGAAACTAAGAAGAAAAAGATAAAGAAAGAAAAAGAAACTAAGAAGGAGATAACTAAGGAAATAAAGAGAGAAACAAAAAAGAAAGAAACTAAGGAAGAAGTTAAAATTGAAAAAAAGAAAAGACAAATTGTTGCTCCAGGAGAAGTTATTGCAACAGGAACACAGTTTTTACCAGGAGAAAACACAAGACGTGAAGATAAGGATATATTAGCAACAAGATTTGGTCTTTTAGAAAAATCAGAGAAATTAATTAAAGTTATACCCTTAAGTGGGGTTTATATTCCTAGAGTTGGTAATACAGTTATTGGCCAGGTTTTTGATATATCTTTTAATGGATGGATGGTCAATATTTTAGCTCCTAGTAGTGCTTTTTTAACTCTTGCTGAGTGTAGTGGCTATATTAATAAAAATGATCTAGCTGAACATTATAATTTCGGAGATAATATTGTTACGAAAATCAAATCTATCAAGTCAAAAGGAATTGATTTGACAATGAAGGAAAGAGGTTTAAGAAAGCTTGAGGGAGGAATGATTATAAGTATTAATCCAACAAGAGTACCAAGAATAATTGGAAGAGCAGGGAGCATGGTAAATACAATAAAAGGTGAGACAGGTTGTAGTATCACTGTTGGTCAGAATGGTATAATTTGGATTAAAGGTACGAGCGTTGAGGATGAGTTACTTGCAAAAAAAGCAATAGAGCTGATAACAAAAAAGCCTTTTATTGAAGGACTTACTAATAAAATTAAAGAATTTTTAATTAAAGAAAAGAAAAAATAAAAATCATTTTAAAATAAAATAAAAAAATAAAAAATGACTTACAAAAGACCAGATAAAAGAGAATATGATGAAATGAGAAAAATAGAAGCAAAAGTTGGAATTATCAAGAGGGCCGATGGTTCAGCACTATTCTCTTTCGGGAATTCAAAAGCTATTGTTGCAGTTTATGGCCCTAGAAAATTGTATCCTCAACATTTACAAAACCCCCAAAAATGTTTATTGAGATGTTATTATGATTTGGCATCCTTTAGTGTGGCAGAAAGAAAAAGACCTGGTCCAAGCAGAAGAAGTACAGAAATATCTTATGTTACAGCTAATGCTCTCAAACCTGTAATAGATCTTGAAGCATTTCCTGGAAGTGTTATTGATGTCTATATTTTAATTATACAGGCTGATGCATCAACAAGATGTGCTGGGATTAATGCAGCATCAATGGCTTTAGCTCATGCAGGAATTCCTATGAAAGAACTTGTTACTTCTGTTTCTATTGGAAAGATAGGAGATGCAATTGTGGCTGACCTAGCTAAAGAAGAAGAAGATTATACAATAAAAAAAGATGGTAAGGAAATGAAGGCAGCAACAGATATTCCTTTTGCTTTCTTATCAAGATCAGAAAAAATAAGTTTAATGCAACTTGATGGAAAAATAAGTTATGATGATCTTAAGAAAGCAATTAAATTAGCCAGAAAAACCTCTAAAAAAATTGTTGAAATTCAGGAACAAGCCTTAAAGAAAGTTAAAGAAGATAAAACATAAAATGGAAACATCAAATCTTACAAAAAAAAGAATAAAAGAATTAATTAAGGATGATAAAAGAATGGACGGGCGTAAACTTTTGGAGTTTAGACCTATTTCAGTTGAGTTAGGAATTTCAAAAAAAGCTGAGGGAAGTGCGCTTGTTAAAGTTGGAGATACTGAGGTGATGGTTGGTGTAAAACTAGATTTAAAAGAACCTTTTCCAGATACACCAGAAAATGGTGCATTAATGGTTATAGCTGAATTATGGCCACTCGCTTCAGAAAAATTTGAAATGGGCCCCCCTGATGTTCAAGCTATTGAGCTTGCAAGAATTATTGATAGAAGTATTAGGGAGAGTGAATTTATCAATCTAAAAAAGTTGTGTATTAAAAAAGGAGAGCTAGTTTGGGCAGTTAATTTAGATATTTATCCTTTAAATGATGCAGGAAATCTGATAGATGCAAGTGCTATGGCAACAATAGCAGCTATTCAAACTGCAGTATTTCCCTCAATTAAAGGAGATAAAGTCAAATATGGAGAACTTACAGCAAAAAAATTACCTCTTAAAAATCCCCCAATAGTAATTACTTTTTACAAAATAGATAATAAATTTATTATTGATCCAACAGTTGAGGAAGAAGAATCATCTGACTTAAGGATAACTGTTGCTATGACCTTTGATAAGGCTGGCACCCATATTCATGCTTTACAAAAATCTGGTGATGAACCATTAGATGAAGAAGAGATGTTAAAAGTACTTGATTCTGCATTAAAAGAAGGTAAAAAACTCTCTGAAAAAATATCTAAATAATTAAAATAAAATATGACAAAAGAAAAATTTAATCCAGAACACTATACAAAATATGAAAAGGCGAGAATTCTTGGGGCAAGAGCCTTACAGATCAGTGCAAATGCACCGATATTACTTAAAATAGAAAAAGAAGAGCTTGAAGAATTAAATTATGATCCAATTAAAATTGCTGAGCTTGAATTTGAAGCAGGAATTTTGCCCATTACAGTAAAAAGACCCTTACCAAAAAAAGTCAAGAGAAAAATAAAAATGCTAAGAGAGGAAGAAAAGTCAGTAGAAAAAGAGCCAGAGCCAGAAAAGGAACCAGAAAAAAAGAAAGAAAAGATAGAAACAGAACTTCCAGAAGTTGCAGGAGCAGAAATTCCTGAAGCAAAGTCAGAAGAAAAGGAAGAAGGTGAAACAACAGAGGAAGCAATTGTAAAAAAAATTGAAAAAACTATAACAGAAACTGAAGGCTAGAAAGATAAAGCTAAACTTTTTATATTCTTTTTTCTCAGAATAATTATGCAGCTTGTTAATCTAAGTGCAAGGAAGATTTTAAATTCAAGAAAAGAGGAAACAATAGCTCTAGTTGCAGAAGTTAAAGGTATAAAAAATAAGACAATTGAGACTAGCGCACCTAGTGGGAAGTCAAGAGGCGGATATGAAGTTAGAGCTTTTTCTTCTAAAGGAATTGATTTTAGCATTTCATTTCTTAATGCTCTTGGTAGGAAATTAGTAGATGGCAAAATCAATTTTGAAAATTTTTCTGATCTTGAAAAAATAGAGAATCTTGTTAGAAAATATGATCAAACAACTAATTTGAGTTTTGTTGGCGGAAATACTCTTTTTATTCTTGAGGCCACCATTTTGAAAGCAATAGCTATTTCACAAGAAAAAAAATTGTGGCAATTTTTATTAGGAAATAAGAAACCCTTATTGCCAAGGCCCCTCGGAAACTGTATTGGAGGAGGAATGCATATAAAACAAGAAAAAAAGGCAGATTTTCAAGAATTTTTATTATTACCAAAAACAAGACATTTTTTTGATTCTTATTTTATTAATATGCAAGCTTACAAAGAAGCAAAAACCCTACTTAGAGAAAAGGACAAAGAATGGCAAGGAACATTAACAGATGAAAATGCTCTTGCCTCAACCTTAGATAATGAATCAATTTTGGAATTATTGCAAGAAGTTAGAGAAAAAATAAAAGATAAATTTGGGATTGATATTGAAATAGGAATAGATCTTGCCTCTTCTTCTTTTTGGTCTGGAAAAATGTACAAATATAAAAATTATTCTGCAAAGAGAAAAGAAAAAACCTTTTCAAAAGAAGAACAAATTAATTATATTGCAGACCTCGCAAAGAAAAATCATATTTCTTATCTTGAAGACGCCTTACACGAAAAAGATTTTGATGGATCTTTTAGGTTAAGAAAAAAAATTCCTCATGTTCTTATTTGTGGTGATGATCTAATATGTACAAGACTTGAGAGGCTAAAGACAGCAATAAAAACGAGGGCAATTAATACTATAATCATTAAACCAAATCAGATCGGTTCGCTTATTGAGACAAAAAAAGTTATTGAACTTGCAAAGAAAAATAATATAATGCCAATAATATCTCATAGGTCTGGTGAAACAATGGATAATACTATTGCCCATTTAGCAATTGGCTGGCAGATCCCTATAATTAAGACAGGAATTCTTGGGAAAGAAAGGCTAGCAAAGTTAAATGAGCTGCTTAGAATAGAAAGACAAATAGGAGCAAGATAAAATATAATATATAATTTGTTATATAAAAATATAAAAATAATAACAATTAGACTTCTTAAGAAAATGAAAGAAATAAAGTTTGAATATAAGATTGAAGATTTAGCAAAATTTTGTAAACTAGATAAAAAATTGACTGAGAAATATTACACAGGATTAGCATATTTACTTGATAAAATATTTATAAGATTTTCTGAAGCAATTGAAGAAAATAAATTCAAAAAAATAAGTGATTATGATGAAGACAATTGTGTTATTAAAGGAAAAATTGTAAATTTTGGAAGTGCCTTTTCTTTAGATCTAGCAACTAAGATAGATGAGTCTTATAGTGTTCCACGAGAAATTATTTTCTATGGTAAAGACAAAATTGCCACTCAAACTCTCTAGAAAATTTTCAAGAATTTTGCCCAAAAACAAAATTTAAGAAATCTAAAAAAAGAAGCAACTAAAAAAATAAAAAAACTCAACAAATTACTTGATGGATGGGTTACAGCAAATTTTCCCTCAACAAAATATTTGACTAATACAGAAACATAAATCTTAAGTACAAAATAAAAATGGAAAATAAAAAAATAAATAAAATAGAATCACGACTTTCAGCACTAATTGGTAAACATGAATATGATAAACAATTAACAAGAAGACAGAAAAAACATTTTTTAGAATTATTAATTGTTTGTATTCCTTCCCTAATTGAAAGAACTAAAGAAAAGATGAAGAAAAAGAATAAAAAAGAGTTATATTTTGAACGTCCAAAAAAGGGATATAATCCTCACTTGGTTTTAACTGAAGGAATATTAAAATTTGATCATAGTATATATTCAGCAAATCTAGAGGAAGACGATATAATTGAAGGAGTAGTTCATTTTTATGATTGGATTAATACTTATCCAGATAAGGAAAACCTTCATCATACTGGTTTTGAAGGAGGAGACTCACTTGAGGAAGATTTTAGAGACGGATCCCAAATGTATAAAAGTATCAAGCTTTTTCTAAGAAAAGATTAAAGAAACCTTTATTAATTCTTTTTTTGTTTTTATATCATGAAAAAAGAGTTGGATTTAATGATTAAATCAATAGGGATTAATAATCCTGGAATAAGTGAAGAAATTCTTAAGGCATTTAGTATTTGTGATAGGGCTTTATTTGTAAAAATGAATCCTTATGATGATATGTCACAACACGTTGCTCATGGTCAGACAATAAGTCAGCCAAGTACTATAGCAAGAATGATGCATCTGTTAAGATTAGAAAAAAGAATAGATGTTCTTGAAGTAGGCACTAATACAGGTTATCATGCTGCACTTGTTTCCTATATAGTTTATCCTGGAAGGGTTATGACAATTGAAATTTTCCCTGATTTAGCAAAAGAGGCTAGAAAAAATATAAAGAAGCTTAGTGTTTATTTGAAGAAAAATAAAATAAAAGAGACAAATAACTTCTCAAAAATGAAGATTTTTGCAGGAGATGCTCTTAATAAGAAAACACAAATATGGAAATATAAATATGATAGAATTTATTTTACAGCAGGAGTTGATAGTAATAAAATTAATCAAGTTAAAAAAATGGCACTGAAATTATTGAAAAATAATGGTTTGATTCTTTATCCTACAAGAAAGATTTTTGCTTACGGCTCTTTAGAAATGTGGCAAAAAAAGAAAAATCAGCTTAAGCTCATTCTCAAGGAGGAAGGATATGCTTTTGTTCCTTTGCTTAGAAAAGAAGAATTAGAAAAGTTATATGAAGGAAGAAAATTATAAAGAATTGAGAAAAAAAGACAAAAAAATCTTAAAAATCATAGAATTTCTTAAATTTTCCATTTTAATTTAAAAAGTTTTGCTTTCTTAAACGAAAGATTTATAAAATAAACGTTATAATGAAACATATTGATTATAAAATAATCATTAAAGGCTAAGGAAAATGGTAAAGGATGCTTTCAATACATTTTTTAGAAAAAAACCAGCATTGATTCTTATTGCTTTACGACGTGGTTCGAGAGTAAGATATGGATCTTTATTAGCAAAAGAAGTTGATTGTACTTACAGTCATGCAGTAAAGATTTTGCAGTCACTTGAAAAATATGGATTAGTAGGCTTTGAAAAGAAAGGAAGAATTAAATTGATTAAATTAACAGCTAGAGGAAGAGAAGTTGCAGATAGTATTCAAAAAATTAGAAATGTCTTTACTTAATAATTCAAATCAATTTTTAATTTAAGCTCTCCCCCGACTTTCGCCAAGAACAATGCCGGAAGCAATAATATGAGCAATTCTTATAGGTTCTGGAATTATAGCATGTGTTGCACTTACCTTAATAATTTCTTTTGCTTTATTTTCTTTTATTCCCGCAATCTGAAAATAAATTCTTTTATTTTTTAATTTTAATTTATAAACTTTACCTGCCTTCTTTAGAAGCTTCATTTTTTTCTTCCATATTTTTTTATTTGCTCTTTTTAAAGCCTTTTCTATCTTTTTTAAATTTGGTTTTCTTCTGATTATTACAATAACAGGCAACTTAGTTTTTTTATTTAATTTTGAAATATTAATAACATTAAATCCTGCTAGAGCAATCCCATCTAACATAATACACTGGAGCTGTCCAAGATGTTTGGTTTTTCTGATTATTTGTATTAGTTTTGTAGTAGATTCTGTGCCATCTACTCTAACTTTAGTAGAAAGAAGACCATCAAGATAGTTTCCACCACGAAAAACTGTAGCCACTACAAGACATTTTTTATCTTTTTTATTAAAAGGACCATCATCAATACCCAAAATACGTAATTCTTTTTTTATTCTTTTTTCCTTTTTCATATTATTACATTATTAATCATTTTTTAAAATATTTAAACCTATTTTTGATATTAAATCGAAACATTTAAAAACTTGCCTTAACTTTAAAATTACAACAAAAGGCTAAGGAAAAATGAAAAATTTATCAAAGAAATTTATTTTTTTTGGGATATTAATTATAGCTATATTATCAATTTCTTTAATTATGGCAGCAATAACAAACATTACTTTAATTTCTCCTGCACATAATAGCTGGACAAATGATAATACCCCTGATTTTACTTTTAATGCTCAAAGTTCATTAGTTAATCCATTTAATTGCTCATTATATATAGATAATACATATCATACAAGTAATGATTCTGTTATAAGTGGGGAAAACACAATATTAAATCCAGCCTCTGACTTATCTGATGGTAGTCATGATTGGTATATTTCTTGTGTAGATAGTGATTTAAAACCAAAAAATAGTACTACTTGGACAATAAATATAGATACTGGAGATCCTGTTGTTACATTACTAGATCCTCCAGATGATTATACAACTCAATTACGAAGTATTGATTTTGAATTTAGAGCAACAGATAATTATGATCTTCATATAGAATGTTCTTTATATATTGATGATGTTGAAGAAGATCATATGACTGTTTATAGTGGTGATGTAGAAATTTTTGAAGTAGATTATATTTCTAGAGGAATTCATGATTGGTATATAACTTGTGAAGATGAAGCTGGAAATATTGGTCACAGTGAAACTAGAGATTTTGAAATAGAGGAAATCGGCTATTGTAAATATGGTGAACTAGGAACTTATCTAGAAATATCAATTGAGGAGCCTGATTTTGATGATGAATTTTATGTTGGTGAAGAAATTGAAGTAGAAGTAGAAGTTGAAAATGATTATACTAAAGATCTTGATATTGTTATAAAAGCACAGCTTTACAATCTTGATGATGAGGATGATGAAAGCGAAGAAAAATTAGAAGTTGAAATAGATGAAGGCGAGACTGAAACTTATACTCTAAACTTAAAAATTCCTTCATCAGTTGATGAGAGCGATGATTTTGTTGTAAATGTAAAGGTTTATGAGGATGGAGAAGAAGATGAACAATGTTCTGAAGATTCTGTTGATATAACAATAGAGAGAAAGAATCATGAAATTATTATAGATAAACTTTCAATTAATCCCACAACAGTTGAGTGTGATGCTAACTTTAATTTAAATTTAGAAATAGAGAATGTTGGTGAAAATGATGAAGATGTTCAAATTAAAATTTTTAATTCTGATTTAAGTATAGAGTTTGAAAAAGAGATTCCATTAGATGAAGGGGATGATTATGTTCTTAATCAAGTGTTTTCTGTTCCTAAAGACATCCAAGAAGGAAATTATATTATTAATGTAGAAGTTAATTATAATGAATATAGTGGTAGTTATCATGATTATACTGAAGATAAAATTACATTAAAGGTTGAAGGCAATTGTTTACCAGCAGCTGAGAAAGATGTTTCTTTTACTCTATCACAAATAGGAGATGTTTTTGTAGGAAATGACTTTCTAACAAAAGTTGTTATTACAAATACAGGTAATGTTGAAACAACTTATTCTATAGAGATTGAGAACTATCAACATTGGGCCACACTAACTAGTATTAATCCTAGAACAATCACTCTCTATAAGGGCGAGACAGGCTATGTTTATATTACATTAAAACCTACTGAAAATGCAGGTGATATTAATAGTTTCACAGTACAAGTCAGTTTTGATAGTATTACAGAAGAACAGCAAATTAGTGTTCAGATAAGAAAAGAAACAGAAGCTGCAGCAGCATGGAGCCAATTTTTATTTGAGTTAAAAAGAAATTGGTATTGGGCTTTTTTGAATTTATTCCTTTTTGTTATAATAATCATTTTAATTATCCATCTTATTATACAGAGAGGAAGAGCGAGAAGAATAGCTAGTGAAAGAGCAGAAAGAGCACAAGCAAGACTAAGACTAAAAGTAAAAAGAAAGAAAAAGAGATAAATCGAAGCGAAGAAGGTAAGTTTTATAAAATATAAGCTTCTATTTCTGATATGAGTGCAAAAAGAGATAAAAAGGAAGAAGAATCCAGAGAACTAGAAGAATTATTATTAACTTTAAGTCCTCTTGAAAAAACCATTCTGCCTTTATTACATCTTGGAACACTAAAGAAAATTTCTGCTGAAGCTAATTTAGATATAGTTAGTATGAATAGAGCTTTCCAGTTCTTAAGCAATAAAAAGATAGTAAAACTAAGCAAAGAAAAGAAAAAATTTGTAAAGATTGATATTAATGGGATTCTCTATAAAAAAAAGGGTTTACCTGAACGAAGACTTTTAGATCTTTTAGTTGAAGTTAAAAAAATTAGTTTAGGAGATGCTAAAAAACAATCTGGCTTGAGTGATAATGAATTTTCCATTGCTCTTGGTGTGTTAAAGGAAAAAAATTTTGCCTCCATTATTTCTGGCAAAATACAATTAAAAGCAACTAAAGAAGAAGCAACAAAAAAATTATCAGAAGAAAAATTCTTAGAATCTTTACCACTTGAATTTGAAAAACTTAATGATGAACAAAAAAATATGTTTAGAAAATTAAGTACAAGAAAAACTCTCGTCAGAATTGATGAATCCACAAAATTAAGATTTCAAATTACAGATCTCGGTAAGAAAGTTATTGTTGAAATTCCTAAATTTAAAAAAGAGCTGATAGAACAGCTTAGTCCTGAAATATTGAGAAAAGGGACATGGAAGGGGAAACAATTTAGAAAATATGACCTGGCCAGTAATATTCCTGGGAC
>DAOWHW010000036.1 GCA_030641225.1 archaeon
ATACTGAATAAAAGGTAAGGATATCAAGCAAAAACCAGTTATCATATGCGAATAATTAAAATTAGTTTCTGGCTTGTCCCAAGTATCAAAATCATTTAATCTTTCTATTTTATTTTCTATCATGTAGTGTTTTTGATTAAATTGTTTTGCAAATTTTTTTCCTAAAATGAGTTTTTGTTTATTTTCTTTTGGTGTTATAGTATCATTTATATAAATGCTAACTGGATTAAGTCCAATTTCACGAGCAACAGAAAAAGTGAGAAGGCTGTCTTTTCCGAAAGACAATGGTATAACTGCTCTGTGTTTAGTGTTTTTTAATTTTTTCTTGCCTGATTTTATTTTTTCTTCTTTTTCTTCAAAAATAAATTTTATTTTTCTAAACTTTTGTATTAATTTTATAGCATCTTGTTTATTGTCAAAAGTAGAAGAAGGTAAATCTTTGAGCAAGAGTTCTTTGTACTTATTTTGAAATTCTGATTCTGGGATATTATAATGAATTTTCTTTAGATTCAGCATTAATGGTAAAGATATTGTGGCTAAAGGAACATAATTTTTGATAAGGTTTTGCTTGTTTGAATAATTTTGCCAGATTTTTTGCGGGTATTTTAGTTTGTAATTTTTGTTTCTAAATTGTATTGAAATTCCTTCTTTTGTTGGTTTTGCTTGAAGAATAGTCATCTAACAAAAAGATTAAAAAGACTTATAAGTTTTTTCTTGTTCCTTAAAAGATGAAAACTCAAGCAAAGTTAAGAGATAAGAAAGAAATTCTCTTAGCTTTAGATCCACTTGTCAAGGAATGGTTTTTTTCTCATTTCAAGGAGTTCTCACTTCCTCAACTTTATGGTGTTATGCCTATATGTGAAAGAAAGAATATTCTTATTTCTGCGCCTACTGGTGGTACTAAAACATTAACTGCTTTTTTGTCTATTATTAATTATCTTATAATACTTGCCAGAAAAAATGAACTTGAAAATAAGGTTTATTGTGTCTATATAAGCCCCCTCAAAGCACTCTCAAATGATATTTTTGTTAATCTTGAAAAGCCTCTTAAAGAAATAAAAGAGTTAGCTAAAAAGAAAAAAATAAAATTACAGAATATAAGAGTTGCTGTAAGAACAGGAGATACTGCTACTAAAGCAAAAAGTGATATGCTGAGAAAACCTCCACATATTCTTATTACAACTCCTGAAAGTTTTGCTATTATTTTAACAACTAAGAAATTTATTGAAAAATTTAGTACTGTTGAGTATATTATCCTAGATGAAATTCATGCTTTGGCTTGCAATAAAAGGGGCACGCATCTTAATTTAAGTGTTGAAAGACTTGAAGAACTTTCTAATATTGCTCCTGTACGTATTGGGTTAAGTGCTACTATAGCGCCAATCGAAGAAATTGCTAAGTATTTAGTTGGTTATGCTAAACAAGATGATAAATGGAAAGAAAAAAATTGTTTGGTTGCTGATGTTAATTTTGTTAAAAAAATGGATCTCAAGAGTTTAAGTCCAATTTCTGATCTAATTGATACTACAGCTAAGGAAATGCAACAAGGTCTTTATTCCTTACTTGATGAGCTTATACAGAAACACAACACTTCTCTTATCTTTACAAATACAAGAAGTGCGACTGAAAGAGTAATTAATCATCTTAAGGAAATGTTCCCAAAAAATTATCAGGCAGTAGAGGAAACTATTGGAGCTCATCACTCTTCTTTGAGCAAGGCTCTCAGATTTAAAATTGAGCAGCAACTTAGAGAAGGAAAGTTAAAAGCTGTTGTTACAAGCACTTCTCTTGAATTAGGGATTGATATTGGTTATGTGGATCTTGTTATCTTATTAGGAAGTCCAAAAAGTGTAGCTCGAGTTTTACAAAGAACAGGCCGTGCAGGACATAGGATTCACAATATTAGTAAAGGTCGTTTAGTTGTTCTTGATAGAGATGATCTTGTTGAGTGTTCTGTCATGTTAAAAGAAGCTCTGGAGAAAAAAATTGATAAAATTCAAATTCCAACTTGTTGTCTGGATGTTTTAGCTCAGCAGATTTATGGTATGGCTATTCAAAAAAAATGGAATGTTGAAGAGCTTCTTAATTTGATTAGGAAAAGTTATTGCTATCATGATCTTAGTAGAGAAGATTTTCTTTCTGTTTTAAGTTATCTTGCTGGTGAATATTCTGGACTTGAGACAAAACATGTTTATGGAAAGATTTGGTATGATCTAAAAACAGGAGAATTAGGAAAGAGAGGAAGGTTAGCCAGAATGATCTACATGACAAATATTGGGACAATTCCTGAAGAAAGTTTTGTGACTGTTGTTATAGCTTATCCTAAAGATAGAAAAGAAGAAAAAATTGGTTTTATTGACGAGGCTTTTCTTGAACGGCTTAAGAAAGGAGATGTTTTTGTGCTTGGGGGCTATAAATATCAATTTTTATATAGTAAGGGTATGAAAGCTTATGTCAATGCCTCTGTTATAAGACCACCGACAATTCCCTCATGGTTTTCAGAAATGTTACCTCTTTCATTTGATCTTGCTATGGCAATTCAACATTTTAGAAAATTAATAGATGATTTATTTAGAAAAAACAAAAGTGAGAGAGAAATTAAGAAATTTATTAATTCTTATCTTTATCTAGACAAGCGAGCTATAAATGCTATCTATAATTATTTTTATGAACAATATCATTATGCTAAAATTCCTCATGAATCAAAATTACTTCTTGAAAGATATAAAGATGAAAATGATAAAAGCTATGTTATTTTTCATTCTCTTTATGGTAGACGTGTTAATGATGCTTTGTCTAGGGCAGTTGCTTATATTGCAGGAAAACATGGAAGAAGAGATATTGAAATAGGAATTAATGATAATGGTTTTTTTCTTGCTAGTTATTCTCCAATGCAGGTTGAAAAAGCTTTAAAATTATTAAGTGAAAAACCAGAAGCACTTAAAGAAATACTTGAGCAAGCAATAGAAAGAACAGAAGTATTTAAGAGAAGATTTAGACATTGTGCAACTAGATCATTAATGATTTTACGAAGATATAAAGGGGAAGGAAAAAGTGTGGGTAAACAACAGCTAAAATCACATTTTCTTCTTGCAGCTGTTAAGAAAATATCTCAGGATTTTCCAATTTTAAGAGAAACAAGAAGAGAGATCCTTGAAGATTTAATGGATATAAAAAATGCGACAGAAATCTTGAAAAGAATCAAAGATGGAAAAATAAAAACTGAAGTAATTTATAATGATATCCCAAGTCCTTTTTCTTTTAATCTAATAACTCAAGGTCATGCTGATCTACTAAAAATAGAAAGTAAAATTGAATTTCTTAAACGGATGCATCAGAAGATTTTGGAAAAAATAAGTCAAAAAATGGACTAAGTTTCTTATAAGCCTCCTCATCAAATTTTTTCTTAAAAGGAGGAAAAAGATAATGTAAATAATAATTATCTTTAATATCAAGACACTTTATTTTTTCTTTAGGAAAATTATATTTCTGGTTTATTGCTCTTGCTCTTCTTTGATCCATTACAATACAATAATCTGCCATGCTTAGATGATCAGAATGAACAGAATTGGTGAAAGCATAGCAAGGAATTTTAAGAAGTTTGTAAATTAAAGAAGAATCTTTATGATTTCGAATTCCTGCTGTTAGAATCTTAATATTTTTATTTCTTCTTCTTGCTTCTTTTTTTAGAATTTTAGCTACTAAAATACTTCTAACCACATTTGAATCACAAAAAACACTGACAAGCATCAACTTTTATTTAGTATAAGATATTTAAAATTAACTCTTTTTCTATTGTTATGAAAATATTAACTAGAATGGAGATTAAGAGAAAGGCTTTATGGTTTCCAAAGAAGAAGATTTTGATAATAGCTGATCTTCATTTAGGTTATGAAGAAGCATTAAATGAACAAGGTATTATGATTCCAAGGCAGATGTTTAAGCAAATTAAAAAGGAACTTCAAGATTTATTAAAATTGAATCCTAAAATTATTATTATTAATGGTGATTTGAAACATGAATTTGGCCAGATTTCTCGTCAAGAATGGTCTGAAGCAACTGGAATTCTTGATCTTTTGCTCAAGAAATGTAAGGTTATTCTAATTAAAGGAAATCATGATACAATTTTAGGACAAATTGCAAAAAAGAAAAATCTTGATATTGTAGATTTTTATTGTTTTGATGATATTTGTGTATTGCATGGTCACAAGGTTTTGCTTGATAAAAAAATTTATGATTCTAAGATTCTTGTTATAGGACATCAGCACCCTGCTATAAGTATAAGAGAAGGTATTAAGTCTGAAAAATATAAATGTTTTTTAGTTGGAAAATGGAAACGAAAAAACCTTGTAGTTATGCCTTCTTTCTTCACAATTTTTGAAGGGTCTGATATAAGAAATGAAAAATTGATGAGTCCTTATCTTGATGAAAGAAAAATAGGAAGTTTTGAAATTTTTATTTTAGGAGAGAATAACAAAATTTATAGGTTTGGGAAATTGAAGCATATAAAATAAAAAAGAAGATTAAGGTTTGATTCTAATTCTGGGCTCAAAGTGGAGCAATTAATTTAAATAGTTTTCTTCAATTTAATAATTAATCATGCCGGATTGGCAGAATGGTAATGCATCGGTCTCGAAAACCGACGGGCTTTGCCCTTGTAGGTTCGAATCCTACATCCGGCGTCTAGAAATTTTTTTATTTTTGTTTCTTTTTTGGCTTTTCTTTTTGTTTGTCATCGCCAAATTTAGGTAATGGTATATGGGCTGGCAAACCCATTTCATCTTCTAAAATTAAAGCTTTAACATTACATTTTGCAAGAATTGAATTTAAGACTCTGACTCTTATGTCTTTAGGAATATCTTTCTTTTTCCATTGTTCAATGATTTTTTTTGCTTCTTTTGGCTCTGCAACATAAAGAACATTTCCTTCGAAGATAATGTCTGCTACATCCTGCTTTTCAGCTGTGTAAGAAATAATAAAATCAAATTCAAATGAGAGAACATCCTTACCTGAAGTAATTTGCATGTCTTCTTTATTAACATTAGAAATATTCATTTTAGTATTTACTTTAATTTCTCCTCTAACTAGACCTTTTCTTTCTGCACTAATTTTCTTTAAATTAAGACCAATTATTGTCATCTTACTTTGTTTATAATATTTTAAAAAGGAAGTAATAAAAGAGGTTAGATAAAAATTTTATCTTATGTCTTCTTCACTCACAACTACAAAATCCCCTATAGCTATGATTGCTGAGTAAGGTATAAGAAATTCATTCCTCTTTCCTTTCTCAAGATTAAGTGAAAGAGCATAAGATGTTGGTGAGGTCACTATAATTTGTATTAATTCACCACTTCTAGTTTCAAAACTCACGTCTTTAACAACACCTAATTTCTTACCTTCTTTTGTTACTACTTGCTTACCAACAATTTCTTTAGCAGGTTTTCTTTCAGCCATTTTTACTCTATTTTTTATATTAAGATGTTATTGAAAGCGTTATCTTATTTATAAATTTTTCTCTTCTCTAAAACAATTTTAAATATGTATGAATTTTATATATAAATAAATAAAATAAAAAGAATAAAAAGACTGACCCCTTATTTTCTTGTGGAAAAAAATAAAAGAGTTTAAAAAACATTTAGTTTTTCGGTTTACTAAATATTCTTTATAAATATTTATATTATAAAATATATTATTATAATATATATATTATATAACACATATTTCCATAGGAAATGAAGGGGTTACTTTTATTTCGTGACGACACCTTTTTTTACAAACAAATAAAATAAGTTTCCATAGGAAATATAGGTCCCTATATATTTGTTTTAGGACAAAAATATTTAAAAGTATTTTATCATTCTATTATTAAGTTTTATTTGGGCTAGGGAGATCAATATAAGATGATTAAAAAAAGAGGTAAAAAGAATAACAAGAATAATATTGACCAAATATTTGATTCTTTTATTAAACACACAATCTTTAAGAATAAATTAATTTTACAAATAAACTATACTCCTGAAACTATCCCTCATAGAGAAAACCAGATTTCACAAGTTGCATCAATAGTTGCTCCTAGTTTAAGACTAGAAAAACCGAGTAATTTGTTTATTTATGGTTTAACTGGGACAGGCAAAACTCTTGTTATTCATTATGTAAAAGATCAGCTTCTTAAGAAAGCATCTGATCAAAATATTTGTTTAATTATGCCTTATATCAATTGTAAATTAAAAAAAGTAGCAGATACAGAATACAGAATTCTTGCAGAACTCATAAAGAAATTAGGACAAAAAGTGCCTATGACAGGCTTACCAACAGATCAACTTTATCATAAATTTATTGAGATTATAGACTCAAAGAAACAGATAGTTATTATAATTTTAGATGAAATTGACAACGCTGTGAAGAGAATTGGTGATGAATTTTTATATAATTTTACTAGACTTAATTCCGAGCTTACTAAAGCACAGATAAGTATTATAGGAATATCAAATGATCTTAAATTTCTTGATGTCTTAGATCCTAGAGTAAGAAGTTCTCTTAGTGAAGAAGAAATACTTTTCCCCCCATATAATGCTTTACAATTACGAGACATACTAAAAAGAAGAGCAAAAGAAGCTTTTAAACTCAAAATTGTTGGAGAAGGTGTTATTGAAAAATGTTCTGCATATGCTGCTCGAGAGCATGGAGATGCTAGACGTGCTTTAGATTTGCTCAGAATTGCTGGAGAACTTGTTGAAAGAGATGAAAAAAATAAAATTAATCTTGATTATATTGATAAAGCTAAAAAGAGAATAGAATCAGATAAAATTTTAATTGCTATTGAAACACAGCCAAAACAATTTCAAATTACTTTATTATCTATTATTGAACTATTTAAAAAGTTAAGAGAGAAAAATGAACCTATTTTTACAGGAGATATCTATAATTTTTATAGAGATCTTTGCAGAAAGACAAGAATAGAGTGTTTAACTCAGAGACGTATTTCTGATATTATCGCGGAATTTGATATGTTAGGTGTAATTAATGCTAAAGTTGTAAGCAAAGGACGTTATGGAAGAACAAGAGAAATAAGAATTGATCTACCGACCCATTTAGTTAATCAAATTAATACTCTTTTATTAGATTCCCTCAATTTATAAATTTAATTCAGACTTTAAAGTCAAATTTTAAAATGAAAGAAGTAATAAAAAATTTATTAAAACAAGGTCACTTAATTGAACCTAATTTAATTGATATTTTTTCTCATGAAACTCTTTCTAGAATTCCTTTCACAAATTTAATAATTGATCTCGGACCACCAAGATTAATTTCAAAAAAATTTTTTCTAACAAACATTCCAAGAATTATAGAAAAGGTAAATGCTCTTGATATTGACAAAGAAACTCTTATGAAAGTTAATAATTATCTTATGACATTTCTTGAAAAAAAGCCAGAATTAAAGATAGAAGAGAGAGAAGAAAAAGAAGAATTGATAAATAAAAAAAAGGGGAAAGTAATTGTTACTGAGATTAAAGAGCCACAGATTAAAAAAATAGAAGTCAAGGATTTTGTGAAATATTTTAGGGACAGATTTTTGACTTTAAAGACCTTTATTCAAGATCATGATTTAAAAAATTTAACAAGCATAGGTAAAATTTCTACTAACAGAAGAACACTCTCTATTATTGGGATGATTTATAATAAAAGGATTACAAAAAATAAAAATCTTTTGTTTGAAGTAGAAGATCTTACAGGAAAAATTAGTGTTTTAGTTAATCATAATAGAGAAGAAATTTTTGAAAAAGCAAAATCTATTGTAGAAGATGAAGTTATTGGAATAACAGGTATTGGTTCCGATGAGATAATTTTTGTTAATAATATTATTTTTCCAGATATTGCTTCTAGAGAAAAAAAGAGATCAACTAAGGAAGAGTATGCTATTTTTACTTCAGACACACATATTGGTTCAGATAAATTTCTTGAACAAAATTTTCTTAAATTTATTGATTGGTTGAATGGGAAAATTGGTTCAGAAAAACAAAGAGAGCTTGCTAAGAAAGTAAAATATTTCTTTATTGTTGGAGATACTGTAGATGGTGTAGGAGTTTATCCTGGTCAAGAAAAAGAACTGATTATTCAAGATATAAGAGAACAATACAAAAAGCTCGCAGAGCTTCTAAACAAAATAAGAAAAGATGTCACAATTATTATGTGTCCTGGAGGCAAACATGATGCAGTAAGACTTATTGAGCCACAACCAAAGATAACGAAAGGAATGGCTCCAGAACTCTATGAATTTGATAATTTAGTTCTTACTACAAATCCTTCACTTGTAAAGATAGGCCAGACAGAAGATTTTGATGGTTTTAATGTTTTAATGTATCATGGAGATTCTTATGATTATTATGCTGATTCAATTGATATTCTAAGACAGAACAATGCCAAACTAAGACCAGATATAATAATTCATTTTTTATTGAAAAAAAGACATCTTGCTCCATCACACACATCTACAACTTATGATCCTAGAGAAAAAGATTATCTTGTTATCAGACAAGTTCCAGATATTTTTGTTTCAGGGCATATCCATAAAAGTGCTATTTCAATTTATAATAACATACTTACAATTTCATGTTCATGTTGGCAGTCAAAGACAGCATATCAAGAAAAATTTGGTCATGAACCAGATCCATGCAAAGTTCCAATACTAAACATGAAGACAGGTAAAGTAAATATGCTGGACTTTAATTAAAAATTAAAAAATGAAAAAGAAAATGAAAAAAGAAAAATTCTCACTAGGAATAATTTATAGAACTCCCAATATTAAAGTAATCAGAGATTTGGAAGATATCAGTGTTCTAGTTTTTGATTTAGATAAAACTCTTATAGATTTATCTTTTAATGACCCTTCACTTGACGAAGGGGTTACTTGGGAAGCTATTGAAAAAGCTGCTGGTTTACATAACAATTCTGAATTTAATGAGTTACTTAAGCAACATATAGAATTAGCTAAGTCTAAACACCAAGATGAAGAAAGAAAAAAATTAGCTAAAAAAAAAGATTATTTTTATAAAGGTTTTACAGAAAAGCAAGTGAGTAAAGGACTTTATCCAATACCTTATTTACCTAATGTAAAATATTTTTTTAATATGATTCAAAAATCAAGAAAAAAATACTTTTTAGCTATTTTATCTAGTGCGCCAATGTTTTATGTAAGAAAAGTAGGAAAAGATTTAGGAGTGGATTATACTGAAGGCTGCAAATTATTTGTTGATTCTAAAGGATATTTTACAGGAAAAACAAAATCAAATGGTTTATATGGAAAAAAAATATCTTTAGAAAATCTTTGTGAGAAAGAAAATTTAGATATTAATGAAGTACTTTACCATGGAGATCATAGATATGATATAGATGCTTTAGAGTCTGCAAGATTAGCTTGTGCAGTTAAACCTTTTAATAGAGAAGTCAAAGAAACTGCAGATTTTATTCTTCCTGATGGTGATTATGTTTATCATCCAATTTTAAAAATTTTAAAATTCAAAAATAAATCAAATTTCCCAAATAAATCAAATGTATAAATATTTTAAAGAAATAGAAGATAAAACAGAAAAAGCCTATGATATAGCTAAGAAAGCTAGAATTAAAGGACTTGATCCAAAATCTATTGTTGAAATTTCTATAGCCACAACTCTTGCCCAGAGAGCTATTGCACTCGTTGCATCTAAATATCCACAACTCAAGACAGAAAAATTAGAGAATAGAATTAAAGAACTTGAAAAAGAATATGGATTTCTTGATCCTTGTGTTTGTTTAAAGATAGCTGAAGAAATCGCAAAAGAAAAATTTTGTAAATTTAAAGATTTACCTGAGGCAATAGATGCAGGAATAAGAGTCGCTATGGCTTATACAACCCTTGGTGTAGTTGCTTCGCCTCTTGAAGGCTATACTTACTTTAAATTCAAAAAAACAAAAAAAGACAAAGATTATATTTCTGCTTATTACTCAGGGCCTATAAGATCTGCAGGAGGAACAGCAGCAGCGTTTTCTATTCTTATTATAGATTATTTAAGAGAACTTTTTGGTTATGCTAAATATGATCCTTCAAAGGATGAATCTAAAAGGATGGTTACAGAAATGCATGATTATCATGAGAGAGTAACTAACTTACAATATTTACCAAGTGATGAAGAGTTTTATTTCCTTGTCTCAAATTTACCTATCCAGATTGATGGAGAACCTTCCGAGCAGAGAGAAGTAAGTAATTATAAAGATTTAGAGAGAATAGAGACAAATAGAATAAGAAATGGTCCTTGTCTTACACTCGCAGAAGGGCTTGCACAAAAAGCACCAAAGATCTTAAGGATTTTAATAAAGTTAAGAAAAAATGGATTTAAACTTAGTGACTGGAATTTTCTTGAAAAATTTGTTGAATTACAAGAAGAGAAAAAAGAAAAGACAAAGAAGCTCGCAAGTGCAATTTATATTCAAGATGCAGTTGCCGGACGTCCTATCTTTGGACATCCTTCTTGGTCAGGAGCTTTTCGTTTAAGATATGGAAGAACAAGATTTAGTGGTTATAGTGCAGCTTCTATTAATCCTGCAACTATGAAAGTTTTAGATGATTTTATAGCAATAGGAACACAATTAAAATTAGAAAAACCAATGAAAGCTGCGGCAATTACTACCACTGATGAAATAGATGGACCAATAGTAAAATTAAAAGATGATTCTGTTATTCAAGTTGATACAATAGAAAAAGCAGAAGAAATTAAAAAAGATCTTAAAGAGATAATATATGTTGGAGATATTCTCATTTCATATGGTGATTTTGTAAATAGACATCATCCATTATTACCTCCAGGATATTGTAGAGAGTGGTGGCTTACTGAACTTAAAGTAGTAGCAGTAAAATATGGAGATCCAGAAAAACTAAGAGGAAAAACACCAGAAGAGCTAGAACAAATACAAGGTATTTTACAAGATGTCGATAAAAAAGATATCTCTTTTGAAGATGCTATTAAAATAAGTAATTTATTCAAAATTCCTTTACATCCAAAATTTATTTTTTATTGGTCTCAAATTTCCTTTGAGCAATTTATTGAATTAATAAACTGGCTCTCTAAGTCAACAATAAGAGACCAAAAACTTGATTTGCCTTACGAAAGCCATACTAAAGAAAAATTTGTTATTGCAAAAAGGAGCTTAGAACTTTTGGGAGTAGAACATAAATCATCCACAGCAAATATTGTTATTGAATCAGAGATAACCAAAGCTTTATTAGCTAATTTGGGCCTCAATTTAAAAAATTTTTCTGATAGCATAAACAATATTTTAGTGAAAACTCAAAATAAAAATCAAGAAACAAATGTTTTAGAGTTTGTTAACGAAATCTCTGATTTTATTATTAAAGATAAAGCCGGAACATTCATTGGTGCTAGAATGGGAAGACCAGAGAAGGCTAAGCCGAGAGAATTAACTGGTTCCCCACATGTTTTATTTCCTGTTGGGCAAGAAGGAGGTCGTTTTCGAAGTGTTCAAGCTGCTATTGAAAAAGGTTATGTAGAAGCTGATTTTCCTCTTTATTATTGTGAGAAATGTCAAGAAGAGACTATCTATTTTATTTGTGAAAAATGTGGAGCCAAAACAAGAAAAATTTATTATTGTCCAGAATGTATTAAAAAAATCAGTACAGAAAATTGTCATTTACACGGAAAAGCAAAAACATTTTGTAAAAGAAAATTAAACATTAAAAATTATTTTGATGCTGCTCTGAAACATCTTTATATTAAAGACGAATTGCCACTTTTAATTAAAGGAGTAAGAGGTACGAGTTCTACTGATCATACTCCTGAAAATTTGGCTAAAGGAATTCTTAGAGCAAAATTTAATTTACATGTAAATAAAGATGGAACTATTAGATATGATTCAAGTGAAGTTCCAGTAACACAATTTAAACCAAAAGAGATACAAGTGGATATAGAAAAATTGAAAGAATTAGGTTACATAAAAGATATACATAGAAAAGAATTGAAAAATGAGGATCAGATTTTAGAAATTAAACCGCATGATATTATTTTACCTTCTTTACAAAATTCTATGGAAGAGCCAGCAGATGAAACTTTCATTAAAGTATCACAATTTGTTGATTGCTTGCTTAAAAATTTTTACAATATGGAAGCCTTTTATAATATTAAAAAAAAGGAAGATTTAATTGGCCACTTACTTTTGTGCATAGCTCCTCATAATTGTGCTGGTGTTATAGGTCGTATTATTGGTTTTAGTAATACACAAAGTTTTTTTGCTAGTCCTTATATGCATGCAGCTATGAGAAGAGATTGTGATGGTGATGAAGCTGCAATGATTTTATTGTTAGATGCACTTATCAATTTTTCTCGTGAATATTTGCCCGCACATCGTGGAGCAACACAAGATTCACCCCTAATTTTAAATTCCAGAATAAGACCAGCAGAAGTGGACGATATGATTTTTGATATAGATATTGTAAGGAGTTATCCTCTTGAACTTTATATGGCTGCAGAGAAATCTATGATGCCAAATACAGTAAAAATAGAACAAATAAAAGATAGAATAAAAGATGAAAATCAATTTTCTGCTTTTCAAAATCTTCTTTATACACATGAAACGAAGAATATCAATAAAGCTGTATCTTGTAGTTCCTATAAGACACTTGTTACAATGCCAGACAAAGTAAAACATCAGATGGCTCTTGCTCAAAAATTAAGAGCTGTTGATACTTCAGATGTCGCCCGGCTGGTGATAGAAAGACATTTTTTAAGAGATATTAAAGGAAATTTCCATAAATTTACAAGACAACAATTCAGATGTGTTAAATGTAATACAAAATATAGAAGACCTCCTTTATCAGGACAATGCAAGTGTGGTGGTCGTATTATTTTTACAATTGCTAAAGGTTCAATAATTAAATATCTTGAGCCTGCAATACAGCTGGCAAAAAATTATAATGTTCCAAATTATGTGAAACAAAGTTTGGATTTAGTGAAACAGGCAATAGAAAGTATTTTTGGTAGAGAAACAGAAAAACAAGAAGAACTCCAAAAGTGGTTTTAAATGATATACCAGATTATTACTGGTAAAATGAGACAGCCCATCATATGAATCTTTTTTATTCCGATAATAGATGTTACCACTCCAATAGAGCCAGCTGTAATAAAAATAATAAGAGAGAACCAGCCGCTTAAGATTGGTGTAAGAATTATTAGAAAGATAAGGATAATCATACAGAATTTTTTGTAATTTATTTTTGTTATTTCTCTCGCAAAAACTTTCGCGAGAGCAAGGGTTATAAAAACAGAGATTGAACCAACAATTAAGGAAACAAAAATAAAGAACCATAATTGTTGTTCAGAAAAAATTCCGAGAAATCTTCCAAGAAAGACAGCAATTCCTGTTCTTGGTTTTTCAATAGAATAAAGAGCAATAAAACTTAAGAGCATTACCATAGTGTTTATTGCTCCAAGTAGAATAAGAAAAGTTTTTTCATTTATTTTTTTAAATCCTGAAGAGATTACTGCTGCCTGGCTAGAACCTATGCCAGGAAGAAAAGAAACGATAGACGAGGAAATAACACTTAAACCAAGAGCTTCCAAAATATTTTTTTTCTTTATCTTTATAGTCTTTATTTTTTGTTTTGGGAGTTTAACATTTTTTATAATACTTATTGTTAAGAGAGATGCGCCAAAGAGACCAGTAAAAAGAGGAAAAAGAGGCTGTTTAATTAAAGGAAAATTCAAGCAACTATAACCCAGTATTCCTGTAAGCAGGAAAATAAAAAGAGCAAGGAATCTCTTTTGTCTTTCCTCTTTTAAAATAAGAAAGATTACAATAATGATTAAGATAAAAGCTATTCCTTTTTTAAGAAAAAGATAAATAAAAGGAAGTATTATAATGAAGAAAGGTGCTAATGCAATTGCTATTAACAAACCAAAAAAAGATCCTATAACAGTAAGTCTAACAGCTCCAAAACCTTTTCCTTTTAGGAGAAACTTATGACCAGGCAATACACTCAAGGCAGTATCTTCATCAGGAGCACCAAGAAAAATTGATGGAATAAAATCAAGAAATGTATGAGTAATAGCCATAGAAACAATAAAAATTGCTAAAACAAATGAATCTATAAATTGCAAAAAGAAAGCTGAACTTGCAAATAACATTAATGCGATAAGATTTATATGTATTCCAGGAATCAAACCTGTGATAGTTCCTGCAATTAAACCAAAAAATATAGCAATTAAAATATATTCTATCATTATCCAACTATTTGCATTTTTTCTATCTGGATTTCGATTTCATTTTTATATTCAATGATTTTACCAAGAACTATAACCTCAGAACCTTCAAAATTTTGAGTATCTTTATATATAATGGCTCTTATTCCTGCTGTACCATCATAAATTGTAAAAATAGTTAAGCCGTTAATATTGTGTTGATTAGTAACATTCCCTTTAATTTTAATCCATTCATCAATCATTTTTTCATTTATAATAGAAATGTTTTTTATCTCTGGTTCAAGATTATCAGCCAGAATAACAATGATAAAAATACCGATCATGGCTATAATCAAAGAAAGTTTTAACAAAGAGCGAGTTTTCATATTCTTATTTATTTCGAAAACTATAAAAAACTAAGTTACTATCCAAGGATAATGGATATTAAAAAGAGGTTCGAGTTAATAAAGAGAAATACTAAAGAAATAATTACAGAACTAGAGCTAAAAGAATTATTGAAAAAAAAGAAGAAACCAGTTGTTTATTGCGGTTATGAATTAAGTGGACCAATGCATTTGGGGCATCTTGTAACTATCACAAAACTTATGGATTTAGCAAAAGCTGGTTTTAAAGTAAAAGTTCTCTTAGCTGATATACATTCTTTATTAAATCGAAAAGGGAATGAAAAAGAAGTTAAGAAAGAAGTTGTTGCTTGGAAAAAAACAATTAAGGCTATAGAAATGAATGCTGACGTTGTTCTTGGGAGCAGTTTTCAATTCGAAAAAGATTATCAAATAGATCTAATAAAACTTGCACAAGAAACCACAATTAATAGGGGATTAAGAAGTATGCAAGAGATAGCAAGGGATATTAAGCATGCAACCATTTCTCAAGTTTGGTATCCTTTAATGCAAGTTGCTGATATTAAACACCTTGGTGTAGACATAGCTTTAGGGGGTATTGAACAGCGAAAAGTACATATGATTGGAAGAGATATGACTAAAACACTAAATCATAAATTTATAGCGCTTCATACTCCTCTAATTACTTCACTAAAAGGACCAGGTCATAAAATGTCTAGATCAATTCCCGGAACAGCAATTTCTGTTATTGATTCCACTGAAAAGATAAAGACTACAGTTAGAGGAGCATATTGCCTGGCAAAAACAATACAGAATAATCCAATTCTTCAGATTACAAAATTAATTATTTTTCCAAGGATAAAGAAATTTAAAATCAAAAGATCCAAGAAATTTGGTAGTAATCTAGAGTTTGATGATTATAATAAACTTGAAAGATCTTACAAGGATGGAAAAATACACCCTCTTGATTTAAAGAATTCAGTGACTGAATATTTAGAGAAAATAATTGCGCCAATAAGAAAGAATTTTGAGAAATGAGAACAAAGACAAAAA
>DAOWHW010000030.1 GCA_030641225.1 archaeon
AGAAAAATATTGAAATTAGAAAAGCTCTATTTGAAGGAACTCCTATAGAAGGTCAGAAAAATATTGAAAGATATGGACATATGAGTATATCAGGGGCTACGATTGAAGGAATCATAGGCCTTACAGAATATAAGGGTAGGCTCAAACCAAATGTTGAGAGAGATGCAAGATATCTAAGAACGACAATTTCAAATGCAGGAGCCTATGATCTAAAAAGTTTTAGAAAAAATGTTATAAAAAATTCTTTGCTTGAAAAAGCTTCTCCAGGGACAATACTAGATATGTTACCTCACGATGTTGAAATAACAGAAGAAAAAAGATAAAAACAAAATAAAATGGCAAATACAATAGTAATAGGAATGCAGTGGGGAGACGAAGGAAAAGGAGCCTTTATCGATAGATTGGCAGAAAAACATGATCTTATTGTAAGATACCAAGGTGGAGCAAATGCGGGTCATACTGTTTATATAGGAAATGAAAAGTATGTTTTACATTTACTTCCATCAGGGATTTTAAGAGAAGATAAAATAAATGTAATTGGAAATAATGTTCTGGTTGATCCTGTTCAGGTTTTAGATGAAATAAATGAGTTAAGAGAAAGAGGAATTGATGTAAATCCTAAAAAATTAAAAATAAGTCACACTGCTCCACTTATTTTAGAATATAACAAGCTTCTTGATGCTGCAAAGGGTAGTAAGATTGGAACAACAGGTAAAGCAATAGGTCCCACCTATGCAGATAAATCTGATAGAATTGGCTTGAGAGTTTATGATCTTTATAGAAGTGATGATGAATTAAAAGCAAAACTTGAAGAAAACCTTCTTATTAAAAATCTTAATCTGGCATTTCATAAAAGCTCCTCTATTTCATTAGACAAAGTCATAGAGCCTTTATTAAGAACAAGAGATGAATTAGAACCTTTCGTATGCAAAGACATTAAGAATCTTATCTATACCTATAATGGATCAATACTGGCAGAAAGCGCGCAAGGAACAATGCTTGATATAGATCATGGCACCTATCCATTTGTAACAAGTTCAAATCCTACAATTGGAGGGTTTTATACTGGAACAGGTTGTGGAGGTATTAAATTTAATGAACTTATTGGAGTCTTAAAAGCATATACAACGAGAGTCGGAGAAGGCCCATTCCCGACAGAACTTAGTGATGAGAGAGGAGAAAAATTAAGAGCCAAAGGAAATGAATTTGGTGCAACAACTGGCAGACCTAGAAGATGTGGCTGGTTGGATTTATCCATAGGACAACACGCTGTTCAAGTAAATGGACTTACTTCAATTGCTATAACAAAACTAGATATTTTAGATGGCTTTGATAAAATACTTGCCTGTATTGGTTATAAAATAAAGGGTAAAGAAGTTGATTATTTCCCAGTTGAACAATTAGAGAACTGCGAACCTATTTATCAAGAATTTCCAGGATGGAAAGAAGACACTTCAAAAGCAAAAACAATTAGTGATCTTCCAGAAAATACAAGAAAGTATATAAAAACTATAGAAGATTATCTTAGAATTCCTGTTAAAAGAGTTGGTGTTGGCAAAAGAAGAGATCAAATGATAGAGTTTGGTATGAGTATTTTTGGATAGGTTAAAATAAATAAGTGATGGGAGCATTTTTATAAACTATTTTTTCTTATTCCCCAAAATAAACAATCCGACGTTTTTCAGAAAAATTTTAATGTTCTACTTCAATTCTATAGTGGACTGTTACATCTCCACTTGGTACTGCTCCGCCATCAACCATGCCAGCATTATCCATTATAATGTAGTAGGTTTTATCTTCTTGCACATTAAAATTAAAACTTTTTAATAATATATTAAAACCTGATCCTACCTCATAATAATCAAAGATATTAGTATATGCACTCGAAAAATCACTGAAACCCTCATAATTAGTTAGAATGACATTGATTGGTCCGCCACTAACTATATTAATATTTGCCTTTATTGTTTCTCCAGCAGAAGCCTCAAAATATAGGTAATAATATTCATTTTCTGCTATACCTCGACTTTCATCTGTGAGTAGCTCTGTTTTGGCAGGAAAACATCCTGAGATTAAAACTGTTACTAATAAAAAGAAGAAAATTCCTACTATTACTAAACCCCTTTTTTTCATATAGCTAAAAAAGAGCTAGTATTTAAAAATCTTTTTAATTAGATCACTATTTTTTTAATTTTGAGTTAAAAAACTAAATATTTTTAAAAATAATCTTATAACAGTTAATTTTATTATACGCTTTCATATATTTTTCATGATCTTTGATCTTTGTAAGATCCTTAGTTTCGAGCGTTAATCTATTCATTGTATTGACAAGCCTTTCTTTTATATTCTCCAAATCCTCGATCTCAGCAGTCTGTACGCCTGCAACATTCTTGAGATCATCCAAAACCGTAAGTATAAAATTAACTATATTATCACCAATTGTGAATCTTTTGAAAAGTTTTCCATTACTACTAAGATTTTCTATTTTTATGATATATTTAAAAGAAACATCTAAAAATTTATTACCAAGATTAAGATTTTCAACTCTCAATTCATTAATCTCAATTTTTGGTGAGATTATCTCTTTCATATTCTTTTTGAATATCTGGTTTTTATAAATCTTACGTTCTTATGATATTACATTCTAGAATAATAAAACTTATTAACTTTTTCTCACTCTATTATTTATGAAAATCTCGACTGGGTCTCGTGATCTGAATGAATGGCTTAGTGGTGGTTATGATAAAGATATTATAACAACATTTTATGGACCTGCTGGCAGTGGTAAAACAAATTTATGTCTCATGGCAGCTTCGTATGTTGCATCGAGAGGTAAGAAGGTAGTTTATATTGATACTGAAGGAGGTTTTAGTACAGAGAGACTAAGCCAGCTTATCACAACAGATATTATGGAAAATATTTTCTTACTTAAAGCCACGAATTTTTCAGAACAAAGAGAGGCTTTTAATAAACTTCTTGACTTAATTAGAGAAGATATTGGCTTAATTGTTGTAGATAGTATGGTTATGCTTTATCGTCTTGAACTTGGACAAGCAACTCAAGAGAAAGATGAAGAAAAAGTCCAAATTATTAACAAAAGTCTTGTGAGACAGATGAGAATTTTGAGTGAGATTGCAAGAAAAAAACAAATTCCAATCCTAGTTACAGACCAAGTTTATAGTCAATTTTTATCAAGAGAAGATTTTGAAGCAGGAAAGCCTAAATCTGTAGTAATGGTTGGCGGTGACATTATGAGATATTGGAGTAAATGTATTATTGAGCTTCAAAATTTAGGTCAGAATAAAAAGAAAGCAATTCTCAGAAAGCATAGATCAATGCCAGAAAAAGAGCTTGCATTTATCATTCATAATCACGGGATTTCAAAAGAAAAAAGGTTTAGGTTATTTAAAAAATGAAGTTAGAATACTTAGTTAAAAATTACCATATAATCTATGAAGCTCATAAAAATAACTCTATTTTTGAATTGGTAAATGAACTTGAAATGTGTCAAAAATATATTTATAAAAAAATAATGTATGGAAAAGATCCAAAAACTTTCTTAGAAGAATCTTTAGTTTTATCAGATTTAATAAGAAAACAATCAGAAAATATAAGGAAATATTTTTTAAAAATATTAGATCATAATATTGAAAAAGCTAAGGAAGATTATAATTTTGAATATCTTCCAGATAAAAGACTAGAGAAATTATCTAAATGGGAGAATTTAAAAGATTTAAGGTTATTTTTTGAGAGAGAATATATTAATTATCCAGAATTTAAGTCAAAACCAGGATTTAAATTATTTTAGTATTTTGATAATGATCTTAATTTTCTAATTTGTTCAGAAATCTTTCTCCGCCTAAAATTTCCCTCCCCTTTAAAAATATAAGAACCTGAGACAAGTGTTGTTACACCTGCTTCTATTGCTTGTTTCGCTGTTTCATAATTAATGCCTCCATCTATTTCTATGTCCCCCTTATATTGATAGTCTTGCCTTAATTTTTTTACTTTTTTCAGAACACTTTTAATAAATTTTTGATTTCCTTTACCTGGATTTACAGACATGATCAAGATTTTATCAACAACTTTATCAATAGAACTATGATTAGAGCCATGGTTGATATATCCTATACATGTTTCAACTGGCGTTGAAGGATTAATTGCAAGACCTATCTTTACTTCCTGAGTTTTTTTTTGAGCTTTATTTCTTGCTTTTTTAATTGTTTCAAAAATATAACCAGGGCTGTGTAAATTTTGCCTCTCTTGTCCCTCATTACATTCTTTTTCTACATGAAAAATTACTATATCAGTGCCTGCATTAATATAAAGCTCTATTTTATCTTTTGGATTAGAGATCATTAAATGACTTTCTATAATCAATTCTAAATCAAATTTTTTTAATTGTCTGATTAACTCTTGACCAAAATTATTTTCTTCAGTAAAATATCCATCCATTATATCAATATGAATTAAATCTATTTTTTCTAAACTAATTTTTATTATTTCATATCGTAGATTAAGGTAATCTGCACTAAGTAATGACGGAACAATTTTTATTTTGTTTTCTTTCATTTTTATTATATTTTTTATTTTAATCTTCTTTTTTTACTTCTTCTTTTAATTTTTGTTTTAATTTTGTTTGTAGTTTTTTGATAACATTTAGGATTCATACAAAATTCCCATGGTGGCCTACCTTTCTTAATCAAAAGCAATCTAGGCATTCCACACT
>DAOWHW010000015.1 GCA_030641225.1 archaeon
GGCAATGAACAAGATATGGATTTCTCTTTTACTGGCTCTCAAAATCTGAGAGCTTGGCCTGCTTATGATCAAACTTCTGTATGGCAAGAAGAGCAAAATAAAATAATACAAAAGTTGACAAATAATAAGACACAAGTAACTAGCATTATTAGGCCATTGACAAATATCGCAATACTTAAAATCCTCTATAGCAGATATCCAGAAAAAGCTAGATATGAGTTTTCTTGTGACTGCTTGAATGTTAGCTTAAGAAGAAAATGGTGTCATGAATGTAATAAATGTGCCCGTCATTTTTTATTTATGAAAGCTTTTGGTATTAATACAAAAAAAATGATTGGCCTTGATGGTTTATTCCAAAAAAAGCATAAAAAATTATATTCTTTATTTGATGGCAAAGAAGTTGATAGATATGAGCAAAATATAGAATCAAAAGAGCAACAATTACTTGCTTTCTTACTTGCCTCGCGACAGAAAGCAAGAGGCTATCTTATAGATTATTTCAAGAAGAATTATATGAAAGAAGCTCTTGCAAGAGAAGATTATTTAAGAAAAAAATACTTTTCTTTATGGCCTGCTAAGATTCCAAAAGAATTGAAAAACAATGTTCTTAATATCTATCGAGAAGAACTTATAAATCTTGTTTAACTATTCCTTTCCATCGCTATAACCCTGAAGGAAAATATCAACAATTTGTCTTGCTTTACACTTTTTATATAATGATTCTATTTTAAATGATTTTTTATCTCCAGGTAGTCCAAAAGAATTCATATAACTTTTATCCTTACCACATTTAATTTTTTCACCACCATATCTACATTGACAACTCTCGTGTAATGCATCCACATATCTCCCTATCAATAAATCCGGTTCTATTAAAATATTAGATACACTATGAGACTCGAAGAATGTTATTTCTATTTCATCCATGTTTTGTTCAAATTCTTTTAATTTTTTAATTAACCTTGATTCTTTTAAGATTTCTTTTTTATTTTTCTTTACCATGTTCTTTTTTGAATTTTAAGATTAATAAAGATTTATTTGATTTAAAATGATTATTAAAAAACTAATTTATTTTGTGTTTTGGCTTCTTTATTAGTTCTTCTAAATTAAATGGAACGAAAACTCCTTCAGGTCTGCTTAGTATTCTATTTTTTCCTTCAAATTTAACACCCCGCATGGCTATTCCATAACAAGAACAACTTAACTCACCCCTAGAAATTTCAAATTCTGCAAGTTTAACAGCCCTGACACCTTTATCTGCTTGCCATAAAAAAGTTGCAAAAGCATTATATTTAAGATCTCTAACATAAACATGATTCCCAGTTATTAAATTAGCTATTTGAACAAGCTCTTGTTTTCTTTCGTAACTAATCATATCTTTTAGATAATCTATTCCCCACATAACTTCTTTCAGATCTTTCTTTTTCACTTTAAATAATTTTTTTGTTACTGTATATAGACCTTTTTCAAATTTATTTACTATCTCTTCTCCTTCTAGCCTCCTCTCTCTAATATCCCAATAATTAGTCAATCCTCTTAATTGATTTAAATTAACTTCAAAGGTTTTTATAGAAAGTTTTGTTTCATTTTCACTAAAATAATATAAATGAAAATCATAGATACTTTTAGAATTATACCATTCTTTTTCATCAAGAAAATAAACTAAAAATCTTAATTTTCCATCATAATATTCTGGTTGAATTTTTACAGGCCAATCTTCATCACCAAAATTAAGATGAATTCTACATGCTGGAAGAGGCACACCCTTATATCTTATAGCATTATTCATAATAATATTCAAATTTTTGTAAGCTTCTTTTTCCTTTCTATCTATATCAGGATTTGCTATAATATATTCTAATAATGTTTTAGGATTCTTTTTGGCTGTTTTCATCTGCCCGAATAACAAACTGGGCATTAAAAATGCACAAACACTACCTCCTAACATAGTTTTCAAAAATTTTCTTCTATCCATCTTATTATTTTTGTTAATTCAGAAGAATAACAATCTTTATAAATATTTATTCGGTTTAGAATATATGCCCAAAATATCAAAAAGAAAAGAGGAAAAAATAAAAGAGTCTATTCTCCATCTATTATTCCAGGAATCTCCTAAAGCGCTGTTTACAGCACGAATAGCCCAAGAATTGGCTAGAGATGAGGAATATATGAAAAAACTTCTAGCTGAGTTGGAGATAAGGAATTTTGTTATAGCAGTAAAAAAGAACCCTAAAGGCCAAGAATATAGCAGGCGTATAAGATGGCGTCTTCATTCTAAGATTTATGACACGTATAAGAAAATAGATGATACCAATCAAAAATTTATACTGGATTCTAAGATATTATAAATGTTATAAAATAATATAAGAAATATGAGAATTTATTTAAAGATATTAAGAATATTTATATAATGATTGATGAAAACAAAGTTAGAGAATCATTTGCAAAAATTAGAAATGATATGTTTTTTCTTAGCCAGGAAATAATGATTCTTAGACAAGAAATTAATGAAATTAGGCAGATTTTAAAATCCAGCACATATCCAGCACAAGACAGACATACGACACATATTCCAGCACATAATTTAACGAATTATGCCTTAAATCAGCCCAAATTAGAGGTTTCCAGAGGAAATGAAGGGGTTCCAGCAGACAGACAACACATAGACAACAGACACATAATTCCATTAAAACGAACTTCTGAAAGGCCTCATAGAGATCAAGAGAGACTCCAATATTCTAAAGAATATTCCAGAGAATTTTCTGAAATTTCAACACTAATGCATAATCTAAAGCAGGATCTTGGAAAAAAATTTAAAAAACTGACGCAGAAAGAATTTCTTATTTTTTCAACCCTCTATACACTTGAAGAAGAACTTAAAAATGTCACATATAATGATCTTGCTCAGCACACAGATTTAACTGAAAGCTCCATCAGAGATTATATTTCTAGACTGATCCATAAAGGAATTCCAATAATAAAACAAAAGCTCAATAATAAATTAACAATTTTAAGAATTCCCAAAGAACTCAAAGATCTAGCTACTCTTGACAAGTTATCAAGATTAAAAGGATTCTAGCTAAATCCAATTATCAAATTCGCTTCACCGAATAACTATCTGACTTACCTTTTTAGGGCTTATTTCTACCAAATATGGTGGTTGGAACACCAGAAAATCCATATTTTGTGACCAGAAATCTCACAAAATCAATTTCTACACTAATTTTACTCTCACTTTTCCCTGATTCGAAGTAGCCTTTTAAGCTCTAATCTTTACTTTAAGCTTAAAAGTTCGTTTTAATCAGCAAATTAACTCTCACTTTTGCTCGATTTTAGAACCTTTTTTCTAAATATTCACAAGAAAAAGCCTCACTTTCCTAGTTTCTTTGCTCTCAGATTAGTGCATATCAAACCTCAAATCCTTTTTGACCTATTTTTTCCACCAATCTTTTTTACCTTTGTTTTGATGGTTTTGAACAAAGTACTTTTTACCCTATCATCAATATAATATCTTTTTTTTCCAGATCTTTCCAAAATTTCACTAATTAATTTTTCACCACTTTTTTGTTTGATATTATTAATTTGTCCGCGCACAGTTGATTTGTCTTTTCCTAATAAAATTGCAATGTCTTCATAACTTAATTTCATATCCGTGTTGAGCATAGCCCATAAAACTAATCTTTCATTTGCTGTAAATCCTTTTAAAATCGCTGTTTGGACAGCTGTTTGGACAGGTGTTTGGACAGCTTGGACAGCTGTTTGTTTGTGGACAGCTGTTTGTTTTTGCTTGAAAATCCTGCTTGCTAGGCGTGTATCAAAAAAAGAAATAAAACCTTTAATCCCGTCGATATCTTCACTAATTTTGTTCATTTTATCATAAATATTACCCATTTCAGATTCATGAACATTGTCTTTGGTGTCCAAATGTCTGATCCATCTAGTTATTTTAGACATATCATCCCTTACAGAATCAAAGGAAGCCTTAATTTCCTCTTTAATTTTGGAAATTTCATCATCTTTTTTTCTTTTTCCAAACCACAAAAAACCCATAAGAAAATTAAATAACCTGCACTTTTAAATTTTTCTAAAACTAAACAAAAAATAATCAAAAGATTAAAGTTTTTAAGCTCCATTTATTTATAGTTTTAAATAAGAAAATGGTAAAACAAAAAATTTTAGCAGCAAAAAATCATACCAAAAAACATCTCAATAGTTTTAAAACAGAATTCAAAAAACATATGACAATAGCAATAACAGCTGCTTTTGCCTTTCTTATTGCTTTGGTTTGGAGAGACGCAATTCAAGAATCTATTAATGCTTTTGTTATTAGTATAGGCATTCAAATTCAGAATGTTTATCTTTACAAGATCTACATAGCAATATTTATCACAATAATCGGTGTAATAGCCCTAATTATATTCTCAAGATGGGGAGCAAAAAGAGCTAAAACCTAGAAGTTTAGAAGTTTTAAGCAATTAATCATATGTTTTTGACCACAAAAATCAATATAAATATTACTTTTTTCCTATTTTTATGGTACAAAAAGTTATTTATGAAAGTTCTGCAGAACAAAAATATAATTCATTCGGGGAAGTTTATGATGAAGATTTGAGAGGAGTATTAAATTCAAACAAAATAGTCCATTTATCAAGAGTAATTTCATTTGATTTTGCAGATGATCTTCTTAAGTATTCATGTGATGTTTTTCGCGATTTGGATACAAATTCAACACTTGTTTTGATATGTTCTGAACATAAAAACAAATTAATAGTAAATGCTAGACCAGAACAAATTGAGAAATTAGAAAAGAAAGATGGATTAGTTCAGAAATTAAAAGCAGCAGAAGCAGAAATTCATTAAACTAAAACTTTTAAGCACTGCCAAAAACCTTTAAAATAAGTAGTTTTCTCGTCGAAAAAACCTAAAAATAGGTCAAAAGTTCGCACAAGGTATATTAGACGAAACGCAAAAATTTATATATTAGTTCGTTTTATTAATTAAATGAAATATTTAGATAAATTTATCCAAGAAGGATTTACTCATGGAATCATTTTAGATATTAATGGAGATATTCTTTATGCTGGTATCTTAGAAGAGCGTGAAGAATTAAAAGTTTTACTTACCCCAAAAAATGAAAAAATTCATATTTATTTTTTAAAAAAAGATAAAAAAGAGGAGAATAAGGATTTTTTGACTATTCGTCAATATATGCTTACTCGTGTACCTGGTTATGGTTTGATTTGCCAAGATGATTCAAAAACCGAATTTAACTTACGTCTAAATAAAAATACTAAAAAAATTTTAAGAGAATTAATAGAACAAAACCAAGAAGAAATAGAATAAAGCCAAAAAGAGGAAAAAATGAAAAAAGAGGAATTTTTGCAAAAACTAACAACAGAATTAAAGATCACAAAAGCAAGTGAATATACAATAAAGAATTATGTTTTTTTCAATGAAAAACTTCTGAATTTTTGCAAAAAAGAGCCAGAGCAGATAGAAGAACAAGACATTAAAAACTTTTTAGCAGAACATTTGAGTGATAAAGCCGCAAGTTCAATTATTCTTAGTTTAGCAGCACTAAGATA
>DAOWHW010000045.1 GCA_030641225.1 archaeon
AATTCAAAGTTTGGCCAACACTAGCTAGAGATAAAATAAATATTTCTGGTGCTAAAAGTGTTAATATTTATAATGTTTCTGGGAGAAAGGTTGCTGAGTATAATAATAAAAATTCTAATTGTACTGGAACATGTGATTTAAGTGATGTTCCTCAAGGTGTTTATTTTGTGAAGCCAAAAGAAGGAAGTAAAGAAACAAAGAAAGTTATTAAGATAAAATAAATCTTCTCAAAAACTTCTTAAATATTAGAAATTTATATTATAGATAGTTAAGTAGAATAAAATGATAAAATTTAAGATTGCTTCTTTTGAAGATGAGGCAAAATTTATCTTCTGGTTGAGAGGCTCTTTAAAGAACATGGAAGGAGTAAGAAATAATCCCTGTATTTTCTTAAATTTAGATAATAAATTTTTAGATGAGATTATAAATTCTAAAAAAATAAATAAAGAAATAATTAAAAAAATTATAGAAGAAGCAAAGAGACAATCTAATGAAGAAATAGAGAAAAAACTTAATTTAAAATTAAAGAAAATAAAAAGAGAATGGAAAAAAATTGAAAAAGAATATTTTTTGATTCTTAAGAATCTTACAGGCATTGAAATTAAAAATATAATTTGTTATATTACGAGATTTACAATTGGTTCATATTTTTATCCAAATAAGATTGCCGTTAATTATAAATCTGATGTAGGAGCTTATGTTATTGCTGAAGAGATTTTTCATCTCTATTATTGGAAAATCTGTGAAAAGTTATTTAAAATAAAATTATCTATGAATCCTTTTGATATTAAGGGAAAGAAATGGAATGCATGGCACGTTTCTGAGGTCATGCCAGAATATTTTTTAATTAATAATAAAAAATTAAAAATCTTTAATAAAATAGATAGAATAATTAGTTATCCTTGGCTTGTGGAAATAAAAAAAGACATTGGAGAAATAAAATCAGATAATTTTAAAGATTTTATTATCAAAGTACATAAGAGATTACATATCCCTATTCATTGATAGAAGCAGGGCACATGGGTCAAAATATTCTGTTGACCGCTGCAGAAATAGGAGTTGGGGCCTGTCCTATTAGTGGATTTGTTGATAACACGATTAAGGAAATTCTAGATCTAACAGAAGGAGAAATACCTATTTATTCAATAAGTTTAGGAAAAGCAAAAATATTATAAATCTACAATTTTTCTTTTCCACATGGAAATAGATGTTATCAAGGTAAAATCAAATAGTAAGGAAGTTATAGTAAGAATCTCTAGTTTCCTTGACAGAGCTACGATTCTTGAAAATAAAGAAGCCTATATTAAAAAAATTATAGAAGACATAAAAAAGTATTCTGATAGCAAGGGTTTTGCTGGATTTAAAAATGAAAAAGAATTCAGAACCTATTTAAATTTTTTTTATAGAGAAGAAATAATAAATAAAAACTATCCATTAAATAAAATTTCTTTAGAGAAATGTACTAAATTGGTAATAGAAACTGTAAAAAAGATTCATGAATTTTTAGAAGGAAAAGAAATTCATTTATATATTTTCCCAACAATTTTTAAATTTACAATAGAAAAAATGAATGGAATTAGCGGGAGACTTATATGGGAAAACATCATCTACATAAATATTTTTCCCAAGAAAAACTGGGAGAAATTTTTTAAAAGTTCTTTAGCTCATGAAATAGCCCATGTACTTCAAAAAAACTATTCATATAATATGAATATAGGAGAAGCTTTAGTTTTAGAAGGGATGGCAGAGCATTTTCAAGAGAATTTTTTAGGAAAAGTAAAAAATCCCTGGACAAAGGTATTATCAAAAAAAGAAGCTATAAGGTTATTTAAAAAGATTAAACCAATTCTTAAAAAAAGAGATCTTAACTCTTATAATGAAGTTTTTTATGGAACTGGAAAATATCCTTTATGGGCAGGTTATAGTATGGGATATCATGCTGTAGAAGAATATTTAAAGAAACATAAGACCAATTGGAAACAATTTCTTAAGGAAGATCCAAATAAAATCCTAAATATTTGAAAAATATCTGGAAGATATAATATAATGAAAAAATACATTTGGAAATATAGAGGATATAAGGTGATCTCCATATGGAGATATCCAGCTGAAATCAAAAAAAAAATAAAGATAACTCAAGCTTCTGGTATTTGTTTTAACAAACAAGGAAGGGTATTAGTTATTAAAAATGGAAATAAGTGGCATCTTCCTGGAGGACATCCTCTCCCAAAAGAAAAACTATTAAAAACATTAAAAAGAGAAATCTGGGAAGAAGCTTGTATTAAAATCAAGAGATGTTTGCTATTAGGTTATTCTGAAATATTCTTTCCTAAAAATCCAAATAAATTAGAAAACAAACATTTTTATCAAGCAAGGTACGCTTGTTTAATTTGTAAAATTGGAAAAATGAGAAAAGATCCTGCAACTGGTATTTTATTCAAAAGAAGATTTATCCATCAAAAAGAATTTACTAAATACATAAAATGGAACAATTCTAATGAGCTAATTATAATGGCCACTAAAAAATTAAAAAATTTTTTTTAAAAGAACTAAAAAATGCAGAATCTTAAAAAAATTATAATAAAGAGATATAACAATATTAAAATTCTCGAAAAATATAAACAATATTCTTTTTCTGGATTGAAAAAAATTGAATTAAAATTAATAAATAAATTTGTAAAGAAAAACTCAAAAATCCTTGATGTTGCTTGTGGTTCTGGAAGAGTTTTACTTGTTTTAGCAAAAAAACATGATGTTTATGGAATAGATATTTCAAAAAAAATGGTTTTTTTAACAAGACAAAATTTAATAAAAAGAAAATTAAAAGCAAAACTAGAAGTTATGGATGCTTGTTCATTGAAATATAAAAATAAATCGTTTGATTGTGTTTTATTCTTAGGAAATGGTTTTGAACAGATTCCTGAAAAAATGAATAGGATTAAAGCATTAGAAGAAATATTTAGAGTTCTAAAACAAAATGGAATTTTTATTCTTACGACACAATCAGCTTTATTTCCAGATTTTAAAATATGGGTTCTATTATTTTTTCAATATGTAAAATATCATCTTTTCAAAAAAATAAAGGAATTTGAATTTGGAGATTTGATCCTAAAAGATATAACCGATGTTTATATTCATATCTCAAATCCCTTTTTCATAAAGAAAAGATTAAAACATATTGGTTTTAATCTAATTAAAATAGTTTCAGAAAAAAATAAGAAATTTCCTTATTTTACAAAAGGCCTTATTTATTATGTTGCTAGAAAGCAAAGTATTAAAAGATTTAAGAGACTTTGAAAAAATGAAAAATAATTGTAAATGTGAAGATGTTTATTATTGCAGGGGATGTAGAGCAATAGCATACGCAATTACAGGAAATTATATGGCTAAAGATCCAATGTGTTTTAAGGAGTATATTAAAGAAGAAGAAAAAGAACCTAGAGTTATAAGAAGATGGTAAAAACAGTCATAAGATATTCTTGGATTTATAATAAGCAATTTAATTTAGAATTTTCAAGAGAAGATTTAAAAAAATTAAAAGAAAAATGCAAGAATTTTGAGAAAACTTATGAAAAGTATATTGACACAGTATTGAAATTAATTGAAAAATATACTAAAGAATGGAAAAGAAAATTTATTCCAATTTATATTATAAAAAATCATAAAAGTTTTTCTGATCCCCTAACTTTAAAATATAGGAATGATAAGAAATTAATGTTTGTAGTTTTAGTTCATGAACTTTTACATAATAATACAAACAAGAAATTTCAAGATTCTAAAAAATTACACATATATATGAAGCCTATTTTAAGAAAAATTATAAATGAATTAGATAAAAATTTAATTCCTGCTTTAGAAAAACAAGAGATGTTTGATAGGAAAGATTAAAAATTTTGGTTGATGATTTTTCCATAAATTAGTGATGGCGAGAGTAGAAAAACTTAAAAATTGCCTTCTATCTTTTTTCCTTAACCTAAAGAATGAAGAAAAGGAATTTAGAAGAAGATATAAAAATTCTAGAGTTATATAAAATCAGAATAGATTAGTTGAAAAAAATTGTTAAATTAAAATAATTTCATTCTCAAAACCTTTTTAAATATAGGAAATATATGTAAGTATGGCAAAAAAGAGGAAAAAAGCAAAGAAGAGATCTAAAAAAAGAAAAGTTAAGAGAGTTAAAACAAAAGTTAAAGCAATGAAAAGAACTGGAATACTAACTTCAAAGAAACAAGCTGCTTATACACTTTCTCTTACTGGCGGAATAATAATATTTGTAGCAGGAATTCTTGCATTGCTCTTTAGCAACATATTACCAACGACAATAATTGGCTCTTATGTTGATAGAGTAGTCAGCGTATCTTGTGGTGCACTTATATTATTAATGACAGCAGTAATAAGAAGAAATGCAAAAACTGCAGGGATAATTATCTTGTTATTAAGTGTTATTGCTTTGATCTTTAAACCTTATGGATTTATCATGGGTCCTGTATTGAGTTTAATTGGTTCAGCACTTTTATTGATTAGAAAATAAAAGTGGCTTAGATCTAGGTAAGGCTTTGTATTGAATCTTATTTTTTAATTATTTTAATTATTTTAATAATTTTAATAATTTTATTATTTTATCTATTTTGAGAAATTTTTCTTTTCCTGTTTTCATATCTCTGAGCTTGAGTTTTTTCTTTTTTAATTCTTCTGGACCAATAAAAATGACATAAGGAATTTTTTGTTTGTTTGCATAATCAAGATTTCTAGAAATTCCTTTATCTAGGAGGTCTATTGAGATATTTAGTCCTTTTTTTCTTAGTTGTTCTGCTATTTTTAGTGACTCTTTAAGTGTTTTAATAGGAATAATATATACAAAATTTGGTTTTAAGTTTGATAGTTTATTTCTTTCTTTGAGATAAAATTCTAAAACAACATCACCAAAAGCATAACCAACACCAGGACAATTTTTAGCTAATTTATCATAACGACCGCCACCAGCTATTGCTCTATATTTTCTTGAACTGTCAAAAACCTCGAAAACAGTTGAAGTATAATAATCAAAACCCCTCATGATACTCAAATCTAATTTACAAAAATCTAGAATGCCATAATCCTTCAAATAAGAAAATAATTCCTTTAATTCTTCTAGCCCCTTACTTTTTATCTTTGCTTTTATTTGGTCTAAGGATTTAATTTCAAATAATTTTTCTAATTCGTTTATTTGTTTTTCACTGAGTCCTTTGTCTTTTAAAGTTAATTCAAAAACTTTGTTAGAGATTTTACATTTTTTATCAATTAATCTATAAATGTCTTGGAAATTTTGTTCTTTGATTCCTATATTTTTGAATAGATCTTGTACTAACTTTCTATTTGAGATTCTAATATAAAAATCTTCTTTTGTTAAATTAAATTCTTGCATTATTTTAATTGCTGTTAAAATTACTTCAGCATCTGCTTTCATTGAATCTGTTCCTAAAAAGTCAAGGTTAAACTGGACAAATTCTCTCTGTCTTCCAAATTGTGGTTGCTCATATCTTAAACATCTCGAGATTGAGAACCATTTTATTGGTTTGGATAATGAAGCATTATCAATCATTCTTGCAACTGTTGGTGTAAATTCAGGCCTTAGAGCAAGTTTTCTATTTGATTTGTCTGTTAATGTATACATTTGTTTAGGAATTTCTTCTCCTGATTTGATATAAATTTCCACTGGCTCTAAAATAGGCCCATCTACTTCTGAATAACCATATCTTTCAGCTATTTTTCTACATACCTCAAACATATAGTTTTGTATTCTTTTGTCTTTTGGATAATAATCTTTGAATCCTTTCATTTTCTTTTTTATTTTTCTATTTTACCTCCTTTTCTTTGTTTAGGGTGGTAGCTGGGAATCGAACCCAGACCGCACGGGCCACAGCCGAGCATACAAACCATTATAAAACTACCACCATAATTAGATTTAATAATATTAGTATTAAAAATCTTTTGAGAACTAAATTTATAAGCACAACTAGATAAAATTCTAGTGATGAACAAACCTCCATGTGCTTTTCATTTTCATAAAATTAAGAAGAAAAAATGACTTATAAATTTAACTTTTTTTAAAAATTTTGCTGAAAAAACTTTTTTTCTCATCTATATTTTCTTTATCTTGTTCTTCTTCATCTTCTTCACTTTTTTCATCTTCTGCATTTTCTGATTCTTCTCTCTCAATGAATTTTTTTGCAAGACTTTCATAAGCTTTTGTTGCTTTACTTTTTGGGTGTGTGTGGATTATTGCATCTCTTATCATTAAGCTTTCTTTGATAGAATCATCTTCAGGAATTGTTTCTAGAATTTCTGTTTCTAGAAGATTTTTTATAGCTTCTTCTGAAAGTTCTTTTTTGTCATTTCTTGTTTTATTGAGGATAATTGAACATTTTTTATTGAATTTTTTTGCTATATGTAAGGTTTTTAGTGCATCAGCCACAGCAGCATTTTCAGGATTTGTGATTATTAGAATTTCATCTGCAACTGGAAATGCTAATAAGGCTTCTCTGCCCAGGCCTGCAGCAGAGTCTATTATAATAAAGTCAAAATTGGCTTTTAGGCTGGAAATTGCCAGATTAAATTTTTGTGGCTTGATTCCTTGCAAATCTTGAATTGAGAAAGATGCAAGAATAATTTTAGTTCCTGAATGATGTTTATATATAGCTTCATGAATTGTATTTTTTTCTTGGAGAACATGATTGAGAGTTATAGGCACTGATGGAGCACCAAGATTTATTCCTATATTTGGTGTTGTTAGGTTACTATCGATAAGCAAAGTTTTTTTACCTAATTTATTGAGTGCAGAAGCAAGATTAATTGCTGTAACTGTTTTACCAACACCACCTTTACCAGAGCTTATTACTATTACATTTGCTTTTGTCTTAACCATTTTTCTTTTTATTTTTTCTTTTTATTTTTTTCTTGGTTTTTGTTTTACTTTTTTCTTCTGGACTTTTATTTTAGTTTTAATTTTTTTCTTTTTGGTAGACATGTGTCTTACATAATTAATAAATTCATTAAGAGTCTGATTCCATTCCTTGAGTTTATCCATATCAATGACAATTTCTCTACCATTATCTATTGCTCTTACAGCAACGTTTTTTCTAAATTCATGCTCTCTTATTTTTTCAATTACTGGAAGACGTCTGAAAAAAGCATACATATCCATTACTGTCTTAACAAGATCATCTTTATAGGAGTCTCTAACTGCCAATTCTCTTGCTTTTGGTGCTATTGGAATTTCTCTTATTGATTTTTCTTTTTTTGCTCTTCTCAGGAGGAGTTCCATACACCTATCAATCATCTTTTCCCATCTATTAATGAGATTAAGAATAACATCACCTGTCTTAGTATATTTTAATGAGACATAGAAAAGATGTTCAGCCATTCTTCTCTCTCTTTCTATCTCATTCAACATTTTATTTTTATATTTAGAATAATCTTACCTCTTTTCTTTTCAATTAACAAGTTTTAAGGGGGGCTATTATTTATATATATCGTTTAATCTTTCTATCTGATTATTTTTGATTTTGTCTTTTTTAGTATAATCTTTAAAATATTTAGATATATTTTTAATTGTTCTAAATTTATTGATTTTGTTTTTAGATTGTTTGACATAATTACAAGCTTATTTTTTCTTGTAAATTCAAAACTGCTTTCCTTATGTTTTTCCATAAGCTGAAAAAGTTCTTCTATTGTCTCTATTTCTTGTTTTGTTATCTCAAAATTATTGGCACACTTTATGCTAAAAAGCTCAAAATTCTGGCTCTGGGTTTGATCTTGGCTTAATCTTATTCTTTTATACATAAATTCATAATGGAGAATAGATTCTATAATGTTATTTGCAACATCATAAAGCTGTTCAATGACTTTCTTAAGAAGACTATTTTCCTTGATAAGTGGATATGTTATATAGATCATATGATCTACTATTCTTAATGAATGTTCAGCTTTATCAAGAATTTCCTTAGGTTCTTTAACTTCAATCATTATTATTAGAAGAGAATCAAATATAAAAATTTTGTTATATATTCATATTTTGACAATATTAAATAAATCTCAGCACAATTTCAAAAATTATTACTAAAATTATAATAAGAATAACAAATTCTGGCTTGATTTGGAGCTTGCTTTTATATTCTTCATAATATCTGACGAGGCCGCCACCTGAAGCAGGAATACTTAATTTTTCTTCCATCTTAAATTTTTGTTTCTAATCGCCTTTCTCCTTCTTTATTAGCTTCTTCTTTTATAGCTTGATTTAAAAGTTTTGTAAGTTTCAAAAGAGTTTCTGTCATATCATTTATCTTTTTGACATTGATATAGAATTCCTCATAATCTCTCTTCCCTACAGCATCTATTCCTTTATATCTATACATTTTTTCCATTTCCTAAATATTGTTAGGTAGCTAACAATAGGCCACTTTCTGTTGTTCCTCTCTTCCGTTGGTAAAAGAACCGAA
>DAOWHW010000048.1 GCA_030641225.1 archaeon
ATTTAACGTCAGGTTTTATTAAAGGCTCTTTATCATTAGAAGATGCAAGAATAGAGAGGCTTGCTCGACAAGAAAGGATAAGAAGAAAAGATCCATCTAAACCAGGGAAGTATAGAAAAGATCAAGCTTATCTCTTCATGGGTGAACTTGGAATATGTGATGCTGTTGGAAATCCAGACATCTTTAAGGGCGCAGCTTTAGTTATCGAAGCTGATGGCTATAAAGATATTTTAAAAGGAGTTATAATGCAAGGAGGACTTTTCCCAGAAATCCCAGCTTTATGGTCCAAAACAAATCATGAAAGAGCTAAACAGATTATGAATAAAATGGGAAAGGAAGATATAACTGTTGAAGAGCTTTATGAAAAATATAAAGAAGAATTCAAAATTTTTGATAAAATAAAGCTTACGCCCAAAGATCTAAAACACTTTACAACTTTTATTTGTGGGACAATTAATTCATTAGAAGAAGCTGCTGAAGAAGGTGCTGAGTGGTTAGCTCCTTTATTTAAAAGCTTAGATGAGAAAAAAACATCAATATTATATCAATTTAGCCAGAATGATTTCTTTAATATAAATCAATTAATGGAATTGGTGATTATAGATCAAAAAAGATTTAAATTAATAAAAAAGCAAATTGAGGAAATTCCAAATCTTGAAGTAAAAGTTAGCCAGAAAAGAGAGATATACGCCTCTACATTTATACAACAATCTCTTGGAGAATTTTTAGCAACAAAATTAAATAGATTTAGAAAAAAGAAAAGAAAAGAATTTCAGAAATATATGAAAGATACCTTGAGTTTTAGTAAAGCATATGATAAAGAAAAAAAGAAAATAGAACAAAGATATAATAGAATATTAAATCTAAAAAGAAATTCTATTGATTTTGATAATAAGTTTGAAGAATCATTCAAAGAATATTTTAGCTCAAAAGATGTAAACTCTATTGAAAAGAAAACAACAATCAATAAAGATAGAACTGATAAACAATTTTATGATGTTAAAAAGTTAGAACATGAATTAAATGGCTTATATTCTTTAGAGAGAAGATATCAAGAGCAGTTAAGAACATTTATGGTTTGGCTTACACACAAAGCTGCTATTACTAATGAGCAGGCTAAGATATTGCATCATTTTGTAAAGGGGAAATACCGTAATGATTTGGTATTAAAATTATTAGAACTCGCCGATGAAATAGCTAATAAGAAACATAATATAAAGGTGTTTAGTAAACAATCAGTTGTTCTTTCAAAGGACAGGAAGTTTGAAGATTGGGTGCCTTTAGGTCTTAATATAGGTCTGATACCTAATCCAGACTACCAACGTTCAAATGAACCTAAAGAAGGAGATTTAATGAGAATAATCTCTGCTCATGCAAAATCTGTGTCTACAGCAGTATCTGTAGGTGAAATCAGGCCAGGAAGTCTTGCCAGTGCAGACCTTATTATAACAAGCTATGGTGCTGGCGGACTTGAAATTTTCCCACAAGCTCTTTTTAATGAAACAATGGTGAAAGATGAATATAGAGAAACACCAAAAAGAGCTGTATTTATTAAAGATCCAGTAATGCATGACCGGACAAAATTAGAAAAACTTGTGCCTAGATGGTATGGAAGAACATGGGCTCAAAAAAGATTTAACAAGCCAGGCTTTCAATCAGGAGCGTTATTTTGGATAGATAAAGCAGACAGACAACCTGAATTTTGTTTCTGGGATACAAGAGAATTAGCAAAAATAGGTAAAGAATATTATAATAAAGTTTCAAGTATAAAAGAAAAATTAGCACAAAAAAAATTAAAGAAAGGAGAGAGAACTAGACTTCAGAAACAATTGGAAAGAATATATGATAAGATTAGTTTCATGAGAGAAACAAGTAAAAAGGAAGAAGAACCAAAAAAGTTAAACATCCTATTGAGTAATGACCATCATCTTGGTGTAGCTAATACGCCAGGAAGGCCTTCTGCTGAAGATAGTGTTAAAGCAACTCTTTTTAATGTTATGGACAAAAGATATCCTGATCTTGTAATCACAACAGAATCTCTTCAAGGGGATTTAAAATTATCAGACTATTATGAACGTTCAGCAGGTTATCAAAAATTCTGGAATGAAATTGGCGGCAGATCTGACCAAAGAAAAGTATTATCTAATCTGGTAAGAAATAAAAAAATAACTAAGAAAGAATATGAAACTATAGAATGGCTTATGGAGAAAGAAAATTTAGAAGCAATTTCAAGATGGAAAGTTGAAGATCAACAAGGTCTACATAAGAGGATTGTGCAACCATTTTTTAGAGAGGCTATGTATAATGGTACGAAGGTAGTTTTAGCAGCAGGAAATCATTATGGTTCAGGATTAGTTTCAGATGAAGCAAAATTATTAGGGAATATCTATGAGGATATTCTTCATTATGCTGGAAGATTAAAAATAATTTCTTGTGAGGGTTCACCAGATGTATATGGAGAGATAAACTTACCAACAAAAGATAATGAAAAAGCAGGCATTTATCATAAGATGTGGAGAGGATTTGGAACTGATATAAGTAAGACATGGTTACAAGCAGAAAACACTAGGACTAAGAATAAATATACTTTTGCAGCACATGTACATCATGGTGGTATGATTTTTAGAGGAGACAGAACTATTTATATTGATTTTGGACATTCTCCACTTAATCAATATGTTTTTAAGATAGGTAAATGTACTAGTTTAAGAGGAAGCATGGTTGCTTATCTGCCTAAGGATGGCAGAATAATTCGTGGAGGAAAAATAAATGATGATCTTTCTAATGACTTAATAATGGCTTGGGATACAAGGAAAGGATATCTAGAAAAAGCAAAAAAATTGATAACCAAAGAGTTTGAAAAAGTCGGGGAAGAAAACCTTAAGAAAAATAAATAAAAAATTATTTTTTTCCTAATTCCTCTTTTACTCTTTCAACAATTTTTCTAGCTAAAACCATTGGTTCTGGTAATTTATGGGGCTCTTTAATACATTTTTTTGTTACTTCTAAAGTAGTCTTAAGAGAAATCATATGTCCTGGTGAAACATAGAGAGGTTTAGCCCCTTGTTTTGTAATAATAGCTTGAGCTACAGTTTTTTTATTAAGAATAATTTTTCCATCTTTTTCTTCACCCATGAGAATTTTTTTTGCTATACCAATTGTTGGTTTATCTATACTAATGCCAAAATGACTTGCTAATCCTAACCCACGAGGATGAGCAATTCCATGCGCACCAATGAAGACAACATCTGGTCTTTCTTCTAATTTGTTATAGACAACAACCATACTTGGAAGTTCTCTATAAGCTCTATAGCCAGGAATATAAGGAAATTTAATTGGTCTTATTACATATTTTTCCTCAATAAGCTCCAAGTTTTCATCCAGAACAACAATAGCAGCTATAATTTCTTTTGTCTGTTGTAGTGTTTCTGTATGTATTGCTGCAAATCTTGTTGCATTGCCAAAGTTAAAAACATCTTTAAGCGAGATTTTTTTAGCTAATTTTTTCTGCTCAGCTTTTAAAGCTTCTATATCTATACCTTTTTCAATTGCGTCCTCTTCTTTCATTTTATTTTTAAGTTTTTTGACATTAAAAAATTTACTATATATTATAGTATATATATTCTAATACACTTCTTAAATTTCAAGAATATTTATATTGTGTGTTTATTTTTCAATGAAAAAGAAGATAGAAGATGGAAAATACTAATTTAAATGTTTTATCAAAAAGATATGCTACTAAAGAGATAAATAAAATTTTCTCAGAAAAGGAAAAAATACTCATAGAAAGAAATCTTTGGATTGCTGTGATGAAAGCACAAAAAAGTTTAGGAGTTAATATTCCTTCTGAAGGCATTAAAAAGTATGAAACAGTAAAATATAATATTAATCTAAATTTCATTAAAAAAAGAGAACTAGAAATAAAACATGATGTAAAAGCAAGTATCGAAGCTTTTGTAAAAGTAGCAAACACAGGAGAATATATTCATGAAGGGATGACTTCCAGAGATGTGACTGATAATGTTGAACAAAAACAATTTTTAAGTGCATCAAAAATTATATTTGGAAAATATATTTCTGTATTGAGACATATGATTGATAAAGCAAAAAAATATAAGAGTATAGAATTAATATTGACAGGAAGAACACATCATCAACCAGCACAACCAACTTTGCTTGGAAGAAGATTTTCTATGTGGGCTGAAGAATTAATCTTTCATTTAAAGAATTTTGAATCTTTTTTTGAAAATTATCCATTAAGAGGGATTAAGGGGCCAGTTGGAACACAATTTGATATGCTTACTTTATTAGGAAGTAAAGAAAAAGTAGAGAAATTAGAAAAAATGGTCGCAAAAGAACTTGGTTTTTCAAAAACTTTAGAATCAACAGGACAAGTTTATCCAAGATCATTAGACTATTCTTTAATATCCAACTTATCACTTTTAACTTCTGCTTGTGAAACTTTTGCAAAAGGAATGAGATTGATGGCTGGATATGAGTTAGTTACAGAAGGATTTAAGAAAAAACAAACTGGTTCTAGTGCAATGCCTCATAAGATGAATACAAGAAGTTCTGAGAGAATATGTGGCTTTGCTGAATTGCTTAAAATGTATGTAGATGGAGCTTCGAGACTTGCAGGAGACCAATGGGAAGAGGGAGATGTATCCTGTTCTGTTATAAGAAGAGTAATAATACCTGATTCTTTTTATACTTCTGATGGATTATGTGAGACTGTTTTAACTGTTCTAAATGAGATGGGTGCTTATCCTAAAATTATAGGTAAAGAGCTAGACAAGTATTTGCCTTTTCTTGCTACAACAGAGATGCTAATGGTGGCAGTAAAAACAGGAATTGGTAGAGAGCAGGCTCATAAAATAATAAAAAAATATTCTGTTGCTGAAGCTTTGAGGATGAGGGAAGAAGGTTCGGATAAAAATAACTTGGCTTATTTATTATCAAAAGATTCTCTTTTCAAGAAGCATGGAATAACAAAGGAGAAAATAAATTCTATTCTTGCAGATAAAGAACATTTTACTGGGAATGCTAAAGAACAAATTAATAAAACTATTAAAAAAGCCGATTATTTACTAAATAAATATAAAGAAGAAGCTAAATATGAACCTAAACAAATTCTATAGGAGGAATGAAAAATAAAATGACAAATTTGAAAAAAGCATATAAGAGAATACTTGAAGAAAATTTTCCAGAACTTATGCAAATTAATCTTGGTGATAAAAGAATTTTCTTTGAAAAAATAAAGTGGAAAATTCCAGATAAACAAGGTAATGTTGTTGAGAAAGGTTTAAGATATGGTGAAAATCCAAATCAACCAGCAGCACTTTATAAACCAATTAATTTAAATTTAGTTATTGGAGATGTAGAATATGTTCATAATGGAGAATTAGTAGGCAGTCTCGAACTATTAAAATCTGGAAAACACCCTGGAAAAATTAATATTACTGATATTGATTCTGCTTTAAATCTTTTAAAATATTTTTCAGAACCAGCTTGTGCAATTATAAAACATAACAATCCATGTGGTTTTGCTTTAGCAGACGATTTAACAGATGCATACATAAATGCTTTTAAAGGAGATGTCATAGCAGCATTTGGTGGTGTTGTTAGTTTTAATAGAGCAGTTGATAAAGAAACAGCTAATGAAATTAGTAAAAGATATTACGAAGTAGTTGCTGCACCAGATTATGAAGAGGGTGTTATTGACATATTAGAAAAAAGAAAGAACCTAAGAATAACTAAAATTAAAGCTATGGATAAACTTTATGAATTTCAAAATAAACCTTATATTGATTTTAAATCTTTGATAGATGGTAGTATAATCTTGCAGCAAAGTTATATTTCAAAAATAAAATCAAAAGAAGATTTGATGTTAGCTGAAGCAGACCATAAAGAAAAAGGAAATATTAAAATTGTAAGAGAACCAACACCTTCAGAATATGAAAATATGATCTTTGCTTGGCATGTTTTAGAAGGAGTTACTTCAAATTCAAGTTTATTTTTTAAGGACAAGAGAACTGTTGCTATAGCTACTGGAGAGCAGGATAGGGTTGGAGGAATTAAAATAGCAATTAAAAAGGCTTATGAAAAACATGCTAATTGGCTTTCCTTTTTATATTTTGATAAATTATATGATGAATTAGAAGAATATAACAAAATAACGATCAATAAAATGGTTAAATATAATAAAGGAGATTTAGTAGGATCTGTTCTCGCTACTGATGGATTTATGCCGTATAGAGATAACATACTTGCTATTATAGGTTATGGGGTAAAAGGAGTTATTCAACCAGGTGGCTCTATAAAAGATTATGATGTTATTCAAGAAGCAAATAAACATGATATAACAATGGTCTTTACAGGACAAAGGTGTTTTAGACACTAAAATTAAAATGATAAAATAATAAAATGGGAAGTGTTAAGGATTTAAAAATTTTGAAAGAACCAAATGAAAAAGAGATGGGTATTGGGAGATTTATTTTTTCAGATAGGTATTCTGTTTTTGATTGGGGGGAAATGCCTGATAAACTTCCAAATAAAGGAGCTGCATTATGTCTAATGGGAGCTTATTGTTTTGAAAAAGCTGAAGAGCAAGGAATCAAAACACATTATCATGGTTTAATAATGAATGATGGAAAACGCATTAGATCAAATGAAATAGAAGAACCAACAAACATCATGGAAGTGGATTTAGTAAGAAAAATTGAACCAATATTTGAAAAGGGTAGATATAATTATTCTGCATTCATACCAGAACTTACAAATTTTTTAATTCCACTTGAAATAATCTATAGAAATGGTCTTCCACAAGGTTCAAGTATTTTCAAAAGATTAAAAAGAGGAGACATCACATATCAGGACATAGGTTTAGATCACTATCCAAAACCAGGAGAAAGATTAGAAAAGCCTATATTTGATGTAAGCACCAAACTGGAAGAAAAAGATAGATATATTACTTGGAAAGAAGCCCAAGAAATAGCTGGATTAAAAGATGAAGAGACAAATGAAATTAAAAAGAATCTATTATCTGTAGATAATATTATTACTGAGATTGCAAGAAAGATAAATTTAGTTAATGAAGATGGTAAAATAGAATTAGCATATAATCCTTCTAGAAAAATGATATTAGTTGATGTTATAGGAACATTAGATGAATGTAGATTTACATATAATGGGGTACATGTGAGTAAACAAGTCGCAAGAGATTATTATAAAGGTACTAGATGGGCTAAGGATGTAGATGAAGCTAAAAGACTTTCAAAAGAACGAGGAATCAGAGAATGGAAAAAATTATGCAAATCTCAACCACAAAACCTAGATTCAGAACTGAAGAGAATAATATCAAATATGTATACAGCAACAGCAAATAAAATTTTAAGTAAGGACATTTTTGATTCTCCAAAACTTGAAGATGTTGTAAAAGAATATATTGAACTAAATAATCTTTTTAGATGAGCAACGTGATAATTCTAAGGATAAAGGGTATTAAAAAATTTACTAAAATAGAAAATATATTTTAAAATTAAGAAAAGAGGCTAAAAAAGAAATAACAATTCATAACAAACTAGCAATTATTAAAGGAAAAGCTATTGTAACATCACACATAACATCTGTTGTTAAAGCATTAGCTGAAACTTTTTTCCATGATTTTGCTTCTTTTAAGCTTGCGCCAGAAACTCCACCATGTTCTGGTCTATCCATTGTAATTTGAATAGCATAATCAAGAGAATAGCCAGTAACTTGCATCATTGCAGCAACAAAATGTTTTGGCACGCCTCCACCTAAAATGAGTGCACCATATTTTCTACCTTTGACCCAGACTTCTTTGAAGAAATCTCTTATATCTAATTGAGAATTTACTTTAAGAGCATGATTTTGAGAATACATCCATACCTGAAAGCCAAGAATGCTGTCAGTAAAACTTGGACAGAAAATTGGAATTCTTTTTTCATAACAAGCACGAATAATACTATTTTTATCTTTTATATAC
>DAOWHW010000031.1 GCA_030641225.1 archaeon
AAAAGAGGGCACAATTTTTTATTATTTTTGCGGTAATATTTGGGATAATCATTCTAAGTCTTGCAACACTTTATAATACAATAATCAAAACAGGACGAGAAGAAACAGCACAAAAAACCTTCAATCTAATGTGTGAAAATTATAAATATGAAATATTCAAAACCAGTGAATATGCTATAAGTAGTGATAATAAAGATAATGAGCCAGAACTAATTAAGAATTTTACAATAAATTTCTTAGATAATGCAGAAGCCACGGATCCAAATTTCCAGCTTATTTATGTTTATGGTAATAATAACAAGATAAATATCCTACATTCTATGGGAGATTCGATTACAATTGACCCAGAACCCACTTCTTGGGAATCAGTTAATGGGTATCTATATGGAAAAATAACAGGAATAATTGATTCAATAAACATCTCTGGAAAAATTAATAAACAATATATTGTTGTTAGTAATGAACGGTTTTGGTTTGTAGTCTTAACAGAAAAAGAAAATGAGGTATATATCTGCGAATAAAAAAAGAAGAAAGAATAGAAAAGGAATAAGTATTCTTGTGTCATATGTTTTGTTAGTTACTCTTGCTATTGCATTAGCCTCTATGACTTATGTTTTTTTAAAACAATATGCAGAAAAACCATTTCCAGAAGAAAGTTGTCCTGAAGGAACTAATATAATTATTGAAAATTATGACTGTGATTCTGATACTAATATCATTAATATAACAATAAAAAATCGTGGCTTACATAGTGTTGATGGTATTTTAATTAAGATTTCAAATAGCTCAGATGAGTTTCTATATGACTTTTGGGAAATAAGTCCAGATTGTTCTGGAAGAACAAAATGTACAGTTTGTGAAAAAGAGCCTTGTTTTGATCCTGGAGATGAAGAATTTGATCTTCTAACAGTTAGTTATAAATTATATGGAAAAATAATTAAAATAGTAATTATACCATATAAAAAAGGAGACCAATATTATAATCTATGTGAGAACGCAATTTCAAGTTTAGATATAGAAGGATGTGATTAGCCTGAACAAATAAATATTTAAATTAAAAGAATAATAAATAAATATGAATATAAAAAATAAAAGAGGGATTTCACCAGTTATCGCAACAGTCTTGCTTATAATTGTGGCAATAATTCTTTTTCTGCTCATATTTATGTGGCTTCGTGGTTTTCAAAAAGAAGTCATAACAAAACAAGGCACAGCCATAGAATTAATGTGTGGGGAAATTAATTTTGATTTATATTATGATTCTAGCCAGCTACAAATAACAAATTTTGGTGATATACCCATTCATAGAGCTGATATTTATATTGTAAGTGCAGAAAGTACTCTAAAAGTAGAGGAAATTTCATCTATAACTCAGGGTACTACTGCTACTAAATTAATCTCCTGTTCTAGCAATGAACAAATAAAAGTCATTCCTGTTCTCTTAGGAGAAACAAAAACTGGATCACAAAAAGAATATGTTTGTGAAAATCAAGCACAAACAGTTTCATGCTAAATAAGATAAAAAAAGAGGTAAATAAAGTAAAAATGAGAAACAAAAAAGGAATTGAACCTGTTATTGCAACAGTTTTACTTATAGTGATTACAATAGTTGTGGTAGCTTTAGTTATTGCTTTTGTTGTGCCATTTATTCAGAGGCAAATGAAAGGAGCAGAGATATGCTATGATGCAAGAATAGAGATAAAAGAATCAGAAAGCTGTTATAATTCCACCCATGTTATTGTAAAAGTCAGTCGTGGTGCAGAAGAATTTGAATTAAGTGATATAATATTAAAAGTAATTACAGAAATAGAAACAAGAACCAAGAAAATTTCAGAATTGGGTTTTGATCTTCCAGAGAATCCCCATGAAGAAAGAACTTATTTTATATTAAGAGAGAAAGTAAGTAACCCCGCACTAAATATAACTTCAGTTGCAGTAGCACCAATAGTAAAAAGTGGGACTACAGAAAAAACCTGTGAAGTAACATCGCAAATAGCTATAGTTTGTTGCCCTGGACAAAAGTGTAGTGAGTAAAAAATGAAAAAACAAGCATTCGTATGGGTTTCTACAGTTCTTTATATTTTAATTAGCTTGGCTATTCTTGGAATTGTTCTTGCAGCTGTTCAGCCAAGAATTAACGCAGCAAGAGATAAGGCAGCAATAGAACAAACAATAAACATGTTAAATAAATTTGATCAAAAAATTATAGAAGTTGATAATTCTGCTGTTGGTAATGTAAGGTCACTTAGTTTGCAATTAAAAAAAGGCACTCTCACAATTGAATCTAACAATAATCAAATAATATGGCAATTAACAGATTCTTCTTATAAATATAGTGAACCCGGAATCGATGTAAATATAAGTAGAATTAAAGCAAGAACAGAAGAAGTTGCTGGAGGTTTTGAAGTTACATTAAGATTAGTATATGATTGTAGTCTTTCATCTAAAATCACACGATTACAACCGGCTGAAACACCATATAATATTTTTATTAAAAAAACTCAAGATTATATAGAGATTTATCTTGGTTAATTAAAGAATTAAGAAAGTTTTAAATATTATTGATTTCTTTTGCTGTTATGCTTGATCTTAATTTTATAGAAGAAAAACCAGAGTTGATAAAAAAAACTCTCAAAAAAAGAGGAATGTTAGAATTAATTAATGAGGTTTCTGTTTTTCTAGGATTAAGAAAAGATTGGAAAAAAACTAAAAAAGAACTTGATGATCTAAGACATAAAAGAAATATTATTTCTTTAGAAATAAATAAAGCTGTAAAAGAAAAAAAAGATATTAAAAAAAAGAAGCAAGAAGCAAAAAAAATAGCTCAAAAAATTACTAGAATAGAAACTAAGATAAAAGAAATGGAAAAAAAGACATATAAAATTTCTTTAAAATTTCCTAATCTCATAGCTCCTAAACTTCCTAAGAAAGAAAAAATAATTTTTTCCCAGGGAAAGGCAAAAAAGGAAAAATGGCATAAAGATTATATTCAGTTGGGCAAGAAATTTGATTTAATTGATTTTGAAGCGGCTATTAAAATGAGTGGTGAAGGTTTTTATACTTTAAAGGGAGAAGGAGCAATTTTAGAAAGAGCTTTAATAAATTTCTGTCTTGAAATAGCAAAGAAAAATGGCTATAAAGAAATTTGTCTTCCAGTATTATTAAATGAAAGTGCTCTTTTTAATTCAGGACATTTGCCGAAATTTAAAGAAGGAATGTATATTACAAAAGATAATTTTTATTTAAGTCCAACAGAAGAGGTTGGATTACTTAATCTCTATACTAAGAAAACATTAACAAAATTACCAATTAATCTGACTTCTTATACTCCAAGCTTTAGAACAGAAAAAGGAGCAACAAAAGGAATGATAAGAGCACATCAATTTGATGAAGTGGAATTATTCAAATTTGTCGAACCAAAGAACTCAAATAAGGAATTACAGAAAATGATTAAGGATGCTTCACAGATTTTAAAATTACTAAAATTACCTTTTAAAATAAAATTGCTTCCAGCCAAGGACCTATCAATGCAAAACAGTATAACGTATGATATAGAAGTATTCTCACCAAAAAGTGGGTGGTTAGAAATTAGTTCGTGTTCTAATTGTCTAGACTATCAAGCCAGAAGAGCAAAAATTTATTATAGTGAAAAAGGAAAAAGAAATTTTGTTCATACTCTAAATGGAACAGGTTTAGGTTTAAATAGAGTATTTATAGCAATATTAGAAAATTATCAACAAAAAGATGGCTCAATTAAAATACCTAATGCTCTACAAAAATATTGTGGATTTAAACAGATAAAATTAAAAACTAAAAAATCTTAATAGGGGAGTGAAAGGAGGTGAGTAGTATGGCAAATTCAATACCAGGATATTGGTTGGCATTAATTGGAGGAATCTTAGGAATTTTTTGGGGAGTAATAACTTGTTTTTGGAGTGCTGCATGGACAACATTATTTGGTACAGTCGGGGCTCTCCTTCCAGGATTTGTAACTGGACTTGGTATCTTAACAGGTATTTTATTAATAGTCTTCGGTGTCCTAGCATTAATGGGAGGAATTTGGATGAAAACACCTAGTACAACAAAGAAAGGTGCAATTTTTGCATTAGTATTTGGTGTGCTTGGATGGAATGTACTTCCAATCATTGGTGGAATACTTGGTTTAATTGCATCAAATAAATAATTTTTTGATTTATTTTGTCTTTTTTTTATTTTTTTATTTTTTGTTTAAAATTGTATCATTTCTGTAAATAACAATAGTTACTATTTTTTGATTACTACACTTAGAAACTTTTAAATAGATGAATTTATCAAACAATATTATGGAAAATATAATTGAAAAAAAAATTGAGAGAAGAATGGAAGATATAATTAAAGAAGCAGTTGAACAAAAAGATATAAGAGAACAAATAAAACAATATCTAAAATTTATTGAGGACAAAGAGATAGTAAAGATTAAAGACTGTCTAGAGCTCAAAGCACTAGAATATAAACCAATGGCAGTTATTGCTGAAAAAAGAAGTAGAAAATCATTAAAGAACAGACTAGAAAAAGCTGCTTGTACTCTTGTGACAGTAACTGCTATTGCAGCAATACCACTTATATTTTATCATCAAAATTTAGGTTTACTTAATCATAATATAAATAAAACAAAGGAAACTTGTACAAATATAGTATACAAATTTAAAAAAGATAGATTACAAAAATTTGTGGAGAAATATAGAAATATAAATTTGATATTTTACAAAGCTGACTTAGTTGAGATCTTCCCCTCTATTAAAAACCTCGAGCCAGGGAAATATTCTTTAGAAAATTTAATTTATCAAGATAGCACCACTGTTTTAAGAAATGATTTTTCTGATATCTGCTCTGCCATTATTTTTGAGTTAAAAGATGGAGACAAACCATTAAGTAGACCTCTTGGAAAAGATTCTGAAATTACTTCTGGATTTGGATGGAGAAGTTTACATATCTATGGTGGAAACTGCTCAGGTTTTCATTATGGATGGGATCTTGATTATAAATCTAATAGTAATGATTCATTAATTTATGCCACGGCAGATGGTATAGTAACAAGAATAAAAAATAGAAAATATAGACAATATGGTAAGATTGTTGAAATATATCATGGCGGACATAAAAATAAAAAATTAAAAACATTATATGGCCATTGTAAGAGAATTTTAGTTAAAAAAGGGCAAAAAGTTAGAAGGGGTGATGAAATAGCAATTATTGGAATGACTGGAAGAGCAACAGGAGTACATGTTCATTATGAGGCTAGGCTTAATGAGAAACCAGTTAATCCTATTATTTTAACTAGAAAAACATTTGCTAACGAAGATGGAGAAGAAATTGCTGACTTTCACAAAATTGCTGACCTGATTAAAGGATTCATATATAAAGATAGGTTTAAAAAATAAATTTCATATAAATTATTATAAAAGATGGTAAGAAAAAAATCGAGGGCAAAATCAAAAAAACAAACTAAAAAGAAAGTAAAAAATAAACATCTGAAGCATCTAAAGATTTTGGCAATAGGTGACTTACATGGGGATAGTAGACAAGCTTCAAAACTTGCAAAGAAAGCAAAAAAAGAAAAAGTTGATCTTGTTATTTTGTCTGGAGATTTAACATTTGCTGAATCTAATATTGATTATCTTGTCGGGCCATTTGCTAAAAGGAAATTAGATGTTTTTATTATTCCTGGAAATCATGAAACTCTTGCAACAGCAAATTTCCTTGAAAAAGTATATAGTCCACGAGTAAAAAATATTCATGGTAAGGGTCTAAAAAAAGAGAATATAGGAATTTTTGGTGCCGGAGGAGCAAATATAGGATTATTCCAGCTAAGTGAACCAGAAATTTTTAATACACTCCACAAAGGATTTAAAAAATTAAAACATGTAAAGAAAAAAATTATGATCACCCATGTTCATCCTTCAGAAACCTTAATGGCAAAATTAAGTGTTTTTGTTCCTGGAAGCAGCGGGGTAAGAAAAGCAATTCTAAAATTCAAGCCAGATATAGCTATATGTAGCCATGTTCATGAAGCTGAAGGAATAGAAGAAAAAATAGGTAAAACAAAAGTTATAAATGTTGGAAGAAAAGGTAAGATAATTACAATTTAAGATATTTAACCATATAAGGTCCTTCTAATTTATATCCTAATTTTTTATAATATTCACGAACACCAATACCACTAATAACAGAAATCTTTTTACAATCATGCTCAGAGGCTATTTTCTCAGATTCATCCATTAACCATCTACCCAAACCAGTATGCTGTGTCTTCCCTTTTTTCCTTTTTCCTATTTCAAGAGTTGGACCATAAACATGAAGCTCTCTAACAATCAAAGTTTTTGAGTCATCAGAAATCCTTAATCTTATCAAACCAAAGATTATATCATCTTCATTAATAATTTCTAGAAAAAATTCCCTACCCTTTGAAGCTTTATATTCTATTTTGTTCAACCTTAATTTTTTCTTAATTTCTTTTTTCTTAAGCAAAGCAAAACCAATTTCCCTACAACGAATACATTTACATTTTATATTTTTTTCTTGCATTTTTTCATGAATAACTTTTCTCAAATCAATTCTTATAGTGCCTGCAACAAGAAAATCAGGAGGAATTTCTCTCATAATTCTCATGATTCTACAATATCTTGGAACAATTCTTTTAAATTCAATTAGAAGTTTAATGAGTTCTTCTTTAGTATATGGTTCATACTTACCTTGTTCATACAGTTTTACAAGTTTAGCTCCTTTAATGACTTGTGTAGGATAAATTTTTAGTTGATCGGGTTTGAAATTGTCGTTGGTAAAAATGCATTTAAACATCTTAATATCTTTCTTAAAATTTGAACCAGGTAAACCAGGCATTATATGGTAACCAACTTTAAATCCAATATTCTTTAGTCTTCTTGTAGCTTCAATTACATCTTTAACAGTATGGCCCCTACAAACTTTCCTATAAATTTTATCATCAATAGCCTGTACTCCTAACTCAACACGAGTACAACCAAATTCTAACATTCTTTTTATATCAGAATCAGAACAAACATCTGGTCTAGTTTCAATACATAAAGCAGTACATCTATGCTTAGCCTTTTCATTCAGTTTTTTTGCTTCTTCGAGATTTTTACTTCTCTTTCCATTTAGAGCATCAAAACAATTCTTGATAAAATTATATTGATATTTTATAGGATAAGCAAGAAAAGTTCCTCCCATAATAATTAATTCAATCTTATCTGTTGGATGTTTCATTGCACTAAAAGCTTTAAGACGAACCAGCACTTGTTTGTAAGGATTATAATCTAAAAGAGCCGCTCTCATGATTGCAGGACTTTTTGGTGTATAACTTTGAGGAACATCAAGAGAAGGACAATATAAACAAGTCCCATGAGGACATTTTCTTGGTTTAATGACAACAGCAAGAGGAGCTACTCCACTAATTGTCTTTGTTGGTTTTCTTTGTTTTTTCATATCAATAGGTAAGTTTTAAATCTTAAAAAACTTATTAAAATAATGATTAATCAAGAAAAAGTTTGGGATGCTGTTGCAAAGAGATGGCAAGAATATAGAACTAAACCATTTAAAACAGTTATAGATTTCATAAAAAATCAGAAAGGTAAGATTCTTGATATTGGTTGTGGCAGTGGCAGAAATTTTACTAAAACTAAAGGAACTATTTATGCAATAGACTTTTCTCAAAAAATGTTAAAATATGCAAAAGAATATGCAAAAAAGAAAAAATTTAGAGTTATTACAACAAAAGCATCAGCAGAAAATTTACCATTCAAAGATAATTTTTTTGATAAGGCAATTTTTATTGCCACCCTTCATTGCATTGAGTCAGAAGAGAAAAGAATAGATGCCCTAAGAGAACTTCATCGTGTTTTAAAACCAGGGACAGAGGCTATTATCAGTGTCTGGAATAAAGATCAACCAAGATTCAAAAAATCAAGAAAAGAAGTAATGCTTTCATGGGATATTGATGGAAAAAAATATTTGAGATATTATTATCTTTATGATAAAGAAGAAATAAAAGAACAGGTAGAAGGTGTCGGACTTAACATTATTAAAATTATGGATAAAAATAATCCTGAGGATAAGTATTCAATGAGAAATATAATTCTTGTTGTGAGAAAAATTTTATAAGTCATATTATCTATAATTTTTTATGAAATCATCAGAATTAAAAAAGAAGTATATAGAATTTTTTAAGAAAAAAAGACATAAAGAAATTCTTAATTCAAGTCTAATTCCAGAACATGATCCTTCTGTTCTATTCACCACAGCTGGGATGCATTCGCTTGTGCCTTTCTTACTTGGACAAAAACATCCTCAAGGCAAATGCTTAGTAAATGTTCAGAAATGCATCAGAACACAGGACATAGATGAGGTTGGAAACCCAATGCATCTATCTTTCTTCGAAATGCTAGGAAATTGGTCTTTAGGAGATTATTGGAAAAAGGAAGTAATTGAATGGAGTTATGAATTTTTAACCAAAATTTTAAAGATTGATCCTAAAAAATTACACATTAGTTGTTTTAAAGGAGATAAAGATGCTCCTAAAGACGAGGAAACAGCAAAAATCTGGCAACAAGTTGGAATTCCAAAAGATAGAATCTACTTTTTTGGAAAAGAAGATAATTGGTGGGGGCCTGCAGGCAAGACAGGACCTTGTGGACCTGACACAGAAATGTTTGTTGATACAGGAAAGAAATCCTGCAGCAAGAAGTGCAAACCAGGCTGTCCTTGTGGAAAATATTTTGAAATCTGGAATGACGTTTTTATGCAATACAATAAGACAAAAAAAGGCAAGTTCGAATCTCTAAAACAGAAAAATGTAGATACAGGAATGGGTGTAGAGAGAACTATTACAATTCTTCAAAATAAGAAATCTGTCTATGAGATTGAAACACTCGCTCCAATAATGCAAAAAATCAAAGAATTAGCAAAAATAGAAGAGCCAGATGAAAAACAACTAAGGTCACTGCGTATTATAACAGACCATCTTCGAGCTTCAACATTTATTCTTGGGGATGAAAATTCTGTTGTTCCAAGCAATGTTGATCAAGGCTACATTTTAAGAAGATTTATTAGAAGAGCTATGAGACATGGAAGGCTCTTAAAACTAAAGGAAAATTTTTTAGAAGAAATTATTAAAATTATAATAAAAATCAATCACGATGATTATCCTTTATTAAAAAAGAAACAAGACTTTATTTTAAGTGAAATAAAAAAAGAAGAACAAAAATTCAGAAGAACTCTTGAAAAAGGACTTAATAAATTTAATAAATTTGCTCAAAATAAAAAAATATCAGGAAAAGAAGCTTTTCTTTTATTTCAATCATATGGTTTTCCAATAGAAATGACAAAGGAGCTTGCTGGAGAAAAAAAGATCAAGGTGGATGAAAAAGCTTTCTGTCAAGAATATAAGAAACATCAAGAAATAAGCAGAAAGGGGGCTGAAAAAAAATTTAAAGGGGGTTTATTAGATGCTTCTTATGAAACAAAAAAACTTCATACAGCTGCTCATCTTCTATTATATGCATTAAGAAAAGTATTGCATCAAGATATCATGCAAAAAGGTTCTAACATAACATCAGAAAGAATTAGATTTGATTTTAATTTTGATAGAAAGTTGACAGATCAGGAAATCAAAAAAATAGAAAATATAGTTAACAAAAAAATAAAGCAGGCTATCCCTATTGTAAGGAAAGAAATGCCTGTAAAAGAAGCTAAAAAAATAGCAAAATCAGACTTCATTTACAAAACAGATATGGTTTCAGTCTATATTATTGATGATTGTATTGAAATCTGTATGGGTCCTCATGTTAAAAATACAAAAGAACTAGGAAAATTCAAAATTAGTAAACAAGAATCTGTAGCAGAAGGGATTCGAAGAATTAGGGCTGTTCTTGAGTAGAATCTTTTAATAATCTAGAAATAAATTCTTGTGATATCTTATCGAATAATTTAGATGCTTTTTCTCTTCTTTCTTTATTAAAAGGTTGGGTGATATATTTTTTATGTAAACGTACGAAAAAATCTCTTTTTGAATCAAAAAACCATTCATTTTCAGGATTAAGACCAAAAATTTCTTTTTCAAAATCTTTATCAGTAAATCTATTTTGTCCATCATAAATTTCAAATCTTACATATGGAGTGCCAGAGAAAAAAAGAATCTTTCTTTCTATAATAAAAGGAGATTTAATTATATAAGTTATTTCATCCATAGTTTCAGAATTACTTGGATAATAAGTTTTAATTTCTAAACCATATTTTTTAAGTTTTTTTATGAATTTATTAAAGAAAAAATATTTATTCATATCTAAAGATGACAATTCTAACATAAAATCTTTATTTCCCATTTACTACTATAAAATGAGAGAATATATAAATGTTATTGTATTTTTATTTAATATAAATTGCTGGCTTGCCAGATTTGGCTTTTTTTGCTTTTTTCTTTGGATCATAAATTATATTGTTAGTTGCCTGAATCTCAGCTTTGCAATTAAATTCCTGCTTTATTGATTCTAAAGCCGGTTCATAAATATTAAGTTCCTTAGGAATAACATAAATATAAATTGCTTTTGGTTTCTTTTCTATTATCTTAACAATCTGTCTTATATCTCGTTTTAATTTTTCTTGAATTTGTTCTTCTTTCTCAAAAACAGGATTTATCTTTTTCTCGTCGTATTTTGGCCATTTTTCCAAACTTATAAAAGTTTTATTCCATTTATGCCATAATTCTTCTGTGAGGTGTGGACAAAAAGGATGTAATAATTCAAGGAAAATCTGAGCAGATTTTTTATCAATATCATTACTAAAATAATCAAATAAAGCTCTCAACTTAATTATAGCTAAACTATATCTAAACTCCTCAATATCTTGTGTTACTTCTTTTATTGTTTTATTTAGCTTGCTCTCAAATCTAGGATCAATTTTTGTTTTTCTAAATCTGGCTTTTGAAAAATAATTCATAACTTTATTGATAAATCTAGAAGCTCCTTCAATTCCTTTTTCATTCCAAGAGAAATCTTTATCAGGACTTGCTGTAGAAACAAGATAGAATCTCAAAATATCTGCACTATATTTTTTAATCATATTGAGCGGATCAATAATATTTCCTCTGGATTTTGACATTACATATCCATCAGAACCATGAATCATCCCTTGATTAAATAATTTTAAAACTGGCTCTCCAAAATTAAGCAAGCCGAAATCACGCAAAAACTTAGTATAAAATCTAAAATAAATAAGATGACCTGTAGCATGTTCATCTCCACCTATATATTGATCAATAGGCATCCAGTATTTTACTTTATCTTTGGCAAAAATCTTTTTTTTATTTTTTGGATCACAGTAACGTAAGAAATACCAAGAGCTATTAACAAAAGTATCCATAGTATCAGTTTCCCGACGAGCTTTTCTCTTACATTTAGGACATTTAACACTAACAAATTCTTTGCAAGTTGTTAAAGGATTTCCTTTTCCAAATTTAACTTTTTCAGGCAATAAGATAGGAAGATTTTTTTCAGAAACAGGAACAATGCCACATTTATCACAGTAAATAATTGGAATTGGTGTGCCCCAATATCTCTGTCTTGAGATAAGCCAATCTTTGAGCTTGTATTGTGTTGTTTTTTTTCCTTTTTTTTGTTTTGTTAAATGATTAGAAATTTTTTCAATAGCTTTTTCACTTTGTAAACCATTAAATTTTCCAGAATTAACAA
>DAOWHW010000013.1 GCA_030641225.1 archaeon
ATTTAAAAAAAGATAATGATAATATTGAAAAAATCTATCTTTCTAGTGATTGCCCCGAGACAACAATAAGAAAATTAAAGAAAGCAAAAACAAAAGATATAATAATACAAACAGATTTATCAAAAGAAGAATTAAAAGAGTTTTGTAATAAACATTTTAATATCTCAGTTATAACTATTTTAAAAAAGAAAAAGAAAACAAAAAATAAAAAATAAAAAAATGAGAGTTTTAGCAAAATTAGATATAAAAAAAATTCAATATATGAATATTTTTGAAAAAGTAATAGGGGTAAAGGCAAATTCTTGCTTTACTTATAGTTCAATAATTATTTTTACAGTACCAAAACAAATGGTAACTAGGGCAATTGGAAAAAAAGCTATAAATGTAAATAAACTTAGCACAAGATTAAATAAAAAAGTTAGAATAGTAGCCAAACCAACAAGCAAGGCAGATATTGGTAGTTTTATTAACGTAATCATTTTTCCCCATAAATACAGAAAACTTTCTATTGAAAACAAGGAGCTTATAATATTTAGTATATCGAGAGAAAAGGCAGCTTTAATTGGCAGAGAAAAAAGGCGTCTTAAAGAATTATCTGAAATTCTTAACAGGTTTTTTGATATTAAAAAAGTAATAATCAAATAAAGATAAAAAAAGAAAATGTTCTATGAACCTAGAGAAGATAGTTTTCTTATACTAAAACATATTAAAAAATATACTGAAAAACAAGACAGTATTCTCGAAATTGGAACAGGTTCAGGAATTCTTGCAGAAGAATCTGCAAAATATTGTGGAGATATAATTGCTTGTGACATAAATAAAGAACAAATAAAAAAACTCAAAACAGAAAATAAAAATAAAAAAATTAAATTTTTATATTCTGATTTATTTTCGAATCTAAATCAAAAATTTAATTTCATTTTGTTCAATCCACCTTATTTATCATCTAATAAAATAAGAGATATAAGAATAGATGGTGGCAAAGATGGAACAGAAATTATAGAAAAATTTCTTAAACAAGCAAAAAGATATCTAAAACAAAATGGCAAGATGCTTTTGGTTTGTAGTAATCTAAACAAGAACATAAAGCATATCTTTAAAAGATATAAATACAGATTCAAAAAAATCGATGAGGAAAAGACCTTTTTTGAAAAAATTTTACTTTATGAGCTCAGATAAAAAATTATAAAAATAGTCAAAGAATTAAGATAATATGAAGTATGATTTGGAAATAGAAAAAGTAATCAAAACTATTAAAAAAGAAAAAGCTAAGCTTGTCTGCCTTCAACTTCCAGAAGGTTTAAAAAAAGAAGCACTAAGGATTACAAAAGAAATAGAATCTAAAACAAATGCAAGTTGTCTAGTATGGCTTGATACTTGTTATGGTGCTTGTGATATACCAAATTTAAAAAATATAGATTTGTTAGTCCAGTTTGGCCATAGTCCGTGGAAATAAAAATAAAATGTGTGGGATAATTGCTTATATTGGTGAGAAGGAGGCTTTGCCTATACTTCTTAATGGTTTGGAAAGACTTGAATATAGAGGATATGATTCTGCTGGTATAGCTATTTTAAATGAAAATCTTGAAATTATTAAGACATCTGGAAAAATTGAGAATTTAAAAAGACTAATTAAGGCTAAGAAAAATAAAAACTTGAAAGGAAATATTGGAATAGCTCATACAAGATGGGCAACACACGGAATACCTAATGAATTAAATGCTCATCCACATTTTTCATGTAATAAGGAGATTGTCATTGTTCATAACGGAATTATTGAAAATTATATCGCCTTAAAACAGTTTTTAGAAAATAAAGGACATAAATTTGTGAGTGAGACAGATACTGAAGTTTTAGCACATTTAATAGAGGAATTTTATAAAGAAAATAATTTCATTGATGCTATAAGACTTGCATTAAATGAAGTTGATGGAACTTATGGAATAGCAGTTTTATGTAATAAAGAAAAAAAGATTGTTGCGGCCAAAAAAGGTAGCCCCCTCATTGTTGGGAAGGCAGATAAGGGGATTTTCATTGCATCTGATGTTTCAGCTTTTCTGGAACACACAAGAAATGTTAATTATCTTGAAGATGGTCAAATTGTTGTTATATCTGAAAATGATTATAAAATCAGTGACTTAACTAATTTAGAAATTAAAAAGAAACTTGAAAAAATAGACTGGAGTCTTGGACAAATTGAAAAATTAGGACATAAACATTTTATGCATAAAGAAATCCATGAACAACCTAAAACAGTCCATGATGCTTTTAGAGGAAGAATATCTGAAGAAATTAGATTAGATGGCTTTGATGAAATAATTAAAGAAGATAAAGAATTTGTTGATAAACTTAATAGAATAATTATTATAGGTTGTGGGACTTCATTTTATTCTGCTATCTATGGAAAATATATAATAGAAAAACTGGCAAGGATTCCTGTTGATGTTGAAAATGCAGCAGAATTCCGTTATAGAAATCCTGTACTGAAAGATAACGACTTTGTCATAGCTATAAGTCAAAGTGGTGAGACGGCTGATACAAAAGAAGCAATTGAATATGTAAAGAGGAATAGTAAATCCAGAACTTTTGGAATAGTAAATGTTGTTGGTTCGAGTATTGCAAGACTTGTAGATTCTGGAATTTATATTCACGCTGGACCTGAGATAGGTGTAGCTTCAACAAAAGCTTTTACAAGTCAGCTTACTTGTTTATATCTTCTAGCTTTAAAATTTGCATATCATAATCATAAGATTGAAAAAGAAAAATTGAAAGAAATATTAACTGAGCTTAAAAAGATTCCTGATAAGATAAAAGAAATACTAAAGGATGAAGAAAGAATAAAAGAGATTGCTAAAAAATTTAAAGATTCTAATCACTTTTTATATATGGGAAGAGGAATAAATTATCCTATGGCTCTGGAAGGGGCTTTAAAATTAAAAGAGATTGCTTATATTCCATCCGATGGTTTAAGCGCAGCTGAGATAAAGCACGGTCCAATTGCCTTGATCGATGATAAAATGGCTTCCATTTTTATTGCCCCAGCTGATAGTTTATTTAAAAAAATCCTTATCAATATTGAAGAAATTAAAAGTCGTGGTGGGAAAATAATTATTATTACAACAAAAGAGAATGAAGTAAGAAATGTGGATGAAATTATTTATGTTCCAAGAAGTTCTGAAGATTTAATGCCTATTTTAATGACAATTCCTTTACAACTATTTGCTTATCATGTTGCTGTTTTTAAAGGATGTGATGTAGATAAGCCAAGAAATCTTGCAAAGAGCGTTACAGTTGAATAAAGATTTATTCTAAATTTGTAAGTATTCGCATATCTCATATAACTATCCATTCCAGCAAGAGAACTTATTAATTCATCATAAGAAATTTTTCCAGAACCAAATTTACTAGGGCATAAGAATTATAAAAGAACAACTTAAATCTTTTTCGCGTGCGCAAGCGCAGATCTTACTCCGAGAGACCAATCCGAGTAGCCGGGATCCCTGTAACAGTCCAGGACAGCCCTATCAGAGTAAGCATAGAACCTAGCAACCCTGCCATCTTCTGGGCACCAGTAATAAAGACTTCCTTTTGGGGTATTTTTTGGTGGCAATCCCTGAGAAGTTGCATTTTTTAACCAATAATCTAAATCAATCCCAGGTTCTCTGTCTTCATCTAGATAATTACTAAGTTTTTTAGCTTTTGTTTTATTTTTAGTCAAGATATACATTCCATCTTTTCTTTCTTCAAAATAAGCATCAAGCCATTCAACTCTCCAAGGTTCTCTGACAGTTAAAATTTCATCTAAAATTTTTTCATGTTTTGGATTGGGATTTTCTTTTAAAAATTTTAGGAATTCTGCGAATTGTTTAATTGTTAACATCTGCAGATTTTGTTTATGCAATTCTTTATGGGTTTGATACCAATTCTTGCCATGCAGAGTTTTTTCTTCAGAAACATATAATTTAATAGAAGGAACATAAATAAAACCCTTTTTTGAATCAGGAGCATTAATTGGTTCTTGATTTTCTATATTTTTTAAGTCAGGCAGTATCATTTTCTTATTTTATACTATCAAATACTATTTTATAAATCTTTATATTTATAACTACTTAAAAGTCAATAAGATTAAGAAAATAAAAATGCTTTTTTTGATTCTTCTTGAGTCATGCCAATAGCAACACAAAAACTTCTAATATCAGAAAGAGATCTCATTTCTTCTTGTAGTGAAGCAAAACTGGCTATTTTTATATTAACTTCATATTTTCTACATAATTTTATGTTCTGCATTAATCTGCCAATAATTACTGCTCTTTTGTTTTTTTCACTAAGTAAAATATTTTTAAAATTGAAAAATATGATTTTTTTATTATCTCGAGCAATCTTGCAAAGAACTTGATTTAAACCAGAATTCCTATAATCTAAAAAATCTTTCTTTCTTTCGTATTCAGGACTTACCAAAGCTTTAACTTTTTTATGTTCAAGAGCAATTCTATTTATCTCATCTGTTGTTCCTACAACAAAAATCATAGAACAATAATTTGAGGCTTTATCAATTATTCTTCTCAATACTACTGGTTTGATTGTTTTAATCAAAAAAGCATCATAACCAGCTTCCTTTTTGATGTTTTTTAATTTAGAAATTTCTTTTACAAATAAAACTTTACCAAAGCCGAGTTTCTTAGAAAATTTCCTTATCTTCTGATCTTGTTTTCCAATAAAAAAATCTATCATTTTATTAACATTAATAATCTTACTAATCTAATATAAAGATTATATTTAAATGTTATTTTTAAAATATCGAAATTCTTTTTAAGTAATAGATATATCATAAACTATAAACCAAAATGAAATACCTTCCTAACCCAAAACTTAAAGGAAGTGGAATTGTAGATTGTATCCCCCAAAAAGGAAAATGTCTTCTTGCTAAAAACTATGATTGTGGCATTGACTGTTATTTTATTCATGGCTGGTATGACCCAACCTATAGCCCAATAATCCCTCCTAAAAAAATAGCTGAAGGAAAAATAGTGAGATTTAATTCAGGACATGATAGTAATCTAGAAAAGAGACTTGTTCTAGAAACAGCAAAAAATTTTGATGATTTTTTCTTTAATACTTCCTTACCGAGATTTGATTTTCCTGGACCTGTTGTTTTTACTTGTAATAGTAAAGAAACAAATAAAAATGCTATTGTATTATCCAATGTATCAAAAAACTTGATGTTTGTTAGATTTAGAGTTAATAGCTGGAATCTAGATTTAGCAGAAAATGTTATAAAAAATTATGAAAGAAAGAATGTTCCGGTAGTATTAACATTTATGAGATATTATTCAAAAAAAAGAATTCCTAAAGAATTCCGAAAAGATTACAAATTAAAAAAATCTATAATTCACAACTATCTTATGATTAAAAAACAAAAAAGAGAGGAAATAGTAGCTTTTTTTAAAGAAAAATATAATAACATTTTTCAGTGTGGCAGTTATGAATCAAGTTTTTGTAAAGACTGTGGGAATTGTAAAGAATTTTATTTCACAACAAAAAGTTTATTGTCTTTAACATTAAACAAACCAATGCGAGAGCCACAGTCGAGCCAGCCATGAGCATAATTTAAAGCTGCAAATGCATTTACATAATGTTTTTGCTTCTCAAAATATTTAGAATCATCAAAATAA
>DAOWHW010000042.1 GCA_030641225.1 archaeon
ATTTATGTATTGCTTACCACAAGAAATAGAAGTTTGGTATATAATTCCGGCAATAAGAAGAGAACTAACTAAAATTCTTATCCAAAAACACGAACTTAAACAAAAACAAGTTGCAAAAATTCTTGGCACAAGTGAGGCAGCAATAAGTCAATATTTGCATAAAAAAAGAGCCACAGAAATAAAATTCCCAAAAACAATGAAAAAAAATTTTAAGATGGCAGCAGAGGAAATTTGTAAAAATAATAAGAAGGCTGTTAGCGAAATTATCAATCTTTTAAATATAACAAAAAAATTAGGTGTGGCATGTCAGGCCTGTAAAAAACATAATAAAGGTATTCTTAAAATATGCTGTGTTAAACCAATCATGGAATAAAAAATGAAAAGAAAAACATTACATGAACTTGTTGTTGGTGAAAAGTTCAAGATAGTTGGTTTCACTGGGAAAAGAATTGCTATGAAAATTAATAGGATTATCAATATAGATAAAATAATAAAAATAGAATTAAAACACCCAATACATGGACCAATAATATCTGAAGTAGACGGCCAGAAAGTAGCCATCGGATATGGAATGGCTAAAAAAATTTTTGTTGAGGAATATAACAAATGAAAAAGATATATCTAGATCATGCTGCAACAACACCAGTTGCAAAAGAAGTTCTTGAAACAATGAAGCCTTACTTTTCAGAAAAATTTGGAAATGCTTCAACTCTTTATAGTATAGGAAAAGAAGCAAAGGAAGCTCTCAATAGATCAAGAAAAACCATAGCAAGAATAATAAATGCAAGAGCAAATGAAATAATTTTCACCAGCGGAGGAACAGAATCTGATAATCTTGCAATAAAAGGAATAGCTTTTGCAAATAAAGATAAAGGTAATCATATAATAACAAGTAAAATTGAACATAAAGCTATTATTAATACATGCAAATGGCTTGAAAAACAAGGTTTCAAGGTTACATATGTCAGCGTCGATAAGAATGGCCTTATCAATCCAGAAGATATTGAAAGAGCAATAACAAACAAAACAATCATAGTCTCAATAATGCAGGCTAATAATGAGATTGGAACTATTCAGAATCTGGCAGAAATAGGAAAAATATGTAGAAAACACAAGATTTATTTTCATACAGATGCTGTCCAGTCTTTTTGTAAAATTCCAATTAATGTTAAAAGTATGTATATTGATATTCTTTCGGCCTCAAGCCACAAAATTTATGGTCCGAAAGGTGTTGGTATGCTATATATAAATAGAAAAGTTAACATTGATCCTCTACTACATGGAGGCAATCATGAGTATGGAATGAGAAGTGGAACAGAAAATATAGCTGGAATTGTTGGTTTTGCAAAAGCTGCTGAAATTATAAGTCAAAATATGAAAAAAGAGGGAGAAAGACAGATTAAATTAAGAGATAAATTAATAACAGAAGTCAATAAAATTAAAGATGCTCATTTTAATGGTCATCCAACGCAAAGATTACCAAACAATATTAATTTTTGGTTTAAAGGAGTTGAAGGAGAAGCATTATTATTTAGACTTGATGGAAAAAATATATGTGCATCAACACAAAGTGCATGCTCAAGTTATGAGCTCAAACCAAGTCATGTTTTGACAGCAATTGGTTTAGCAGCAGAGCAATCTCATGGTTCTCTAAGATTTACACTCGGAAAAGATAATAAAGAACAAGATATAGATTATGTTATAGAAGTTCTGCCAAAAATAATTAAATCCTTAAGAAGAATAAGTCCTTTCAAATGAAACCTAGAATTGAAAAAATTGTTATTACAGAAGAAACATCACTAAGTGAGATCATAAAATATGAAAAGGCTATAAAGATATTACTAAAATATCAATTTCCTTGTATTAATTGTCCTATGGCAAGGATAGAAATGCAAAATCTGAAAATAGGAAAAATTTCTGAATTATATGGTATTGATAAAAAAGGGTTAATAGAAGAACTAAATTCTGTTTTAAGCGCAAAAAATGAAAAAGTCTAAACGAAAAAATAAAAAAAAGAAAAAAATAACAAAAAATATGATTTTTAGTGAAATCATAAACAACTATCCAGAAGTAATAGATATTTTTTATAAACATGGGATGATGTGTGTTGGCTGTCCAATGGCAATGCAAGAAACAATAGAACAAGGGGCAAAAGCTCACGGTATTGATGTAAAAAAACTCATTGAAGAATTAAATAAAAAACTTAAGGAAAAATAAAATGAAACTAATCAGTTTTGACTTAGATCAAACAATTATAGAACTATTTAAATTTCATAATAAAGCTACAGAAAAAACATTCAAAAAGATCTTTGGAATCAGGGCTAGACTTGATGAGATTGAATTTGCAGGAAAAACAATTAAAAAAAATCTCATAGATTTAGCAAGATTAAAAAAAATAAAAAAAAGTGAAATAAAGAAAAAGATTCCAAAAGTTGTTAAATCATATGATAAATTTTTTGTTTCAATTATTCCAAAAAATACTAAGAAATTTCTCTTGCCAGGTGTTTTTAAATTAATAAAAGATCTCTCAAAAGATAAAAATAATTTTCTAATAATTTTGACAGGAGATTCAGAAAAAATTGCTAAAGTTGTTTTAAAAAGAGCATCTATACTAAAAGATTTTCATTTTCTTATTACAGGAGAGCACACAAAA
>DAOWHW010000040.1 GCA_030641225.1 archaeon
TATTTAATTTAATCTTCTTTAAATCTCGATCAGGAATTTTCATATGTTTAGCTAAGAATTGTTTTATTGCTTTTATAGCTTTCTTAGATTTTTTGTATCTTGGAGCCTTTAACCATTCTTTTTTTAATGGAATAGTATAAGTTCTTTCTAATTTCTTCTCTTCTTTTTTTGCTCTTGCCATCTTTATATAACCTCCGTAAACAAGCTAATTAAGAAAATTATCAAAAAGATTATGTCTAATATGACACATATCCAAGCTATTATTTTATACTTAGAATTAAGTCTTTTTTTAAAAGCAATTATCCCAAAAATAAGACTTAAGATAATTATGGCTAGAAAAACATAACCAACTATTGTTATAAAAGGTATTAAAAAAGATGAAAGTATAAAGATTGTTATAAACATTACAGATATAATTCTAATTACAATTGCAATTATAAGGAATATCAAAGACAATTGAGCAAATTTTTTTCCTTTCATTTTAATATTTTCTTTTTATTTTTCCTCGTTTAATTTTTCTTTTTTCTTGTCTCTTGATTGTTCTTTTAATTTTGGTTCTTCTCCAAGATCTTTTTATTCGTGTAAATCTTGAAGGATGAACTTTTTTTCCTTTTCCAGCAGCCTTAGGGATTATCCAGAAAGGGGCCCATCTAGTTCTTCTATTCTGTTTTCCCAATCTTAATTTTTTTGCTAAAGGTTTATTTTTTGCCATTTTCTTTTTATATTGTATTTTATTTTTTTAATTCTACAGCAAGAGCTTCTAGAAATTCTTTACCTTTTTTTGTTAGTCTTCTTCCTGTCTTTTTTTCCTTAGTATGCTCGATGAGACCTGCTTTTGTTGCTTGTTGAAGTATTGTTCTTATAATTTTACCACTTGCTTTATATGTTTTTTCAGGTTTTGCTCCTCTTTCTTTTCTTGAGCCATATTTTGTTCTTAACCTTGATACACCAACTACCCCCCTAGTATAGACTGATCTTAAAATACTGGCTGCTCTTATATACCACCAATCTTCCTTTTCTGGTGGTCTTAATCTAGAAATTCCAGTCTTTACAAAATTTGCCCATTCAGGCATTTTAAATTCATCCATGGCTTTGAGCCTTATGGCTAAAGTTTCTATAAATACTTGTGCTGGAATTTCTCTTGGTGTTATTTTTTTAATTTTCGCCATTTTTTAATATAAAATGTAAAGCCAATTATCTTAGCTGTAAAATCTTTTTGATATCTTTTTTTTAGCTCAAAACAAATTTCCTGAGCCATTTCTCTTACTTGAGCTTTATCTCTCGTAGCACTTCGTAGTATAGTTACCTTAACTAAATTATGCTTTTTAAATGTTTTTTCAAGAGCATCAATAAACCCTTCGGTTAGACCTTGTTTTCCGAGATTGAATGTTACAAGTGTTTGCTTCATATTTTAAATCTTAAATCCATCTGCAGGGATTGCTTGAGCAATTTCCTCTTTATTAAATGATAAGCCAAATTTTTTTAATTTTGTCTGAATTTTATTAATTGCTTTTTCCTTACTAATTCTTCCTGGTAAAATTTTTATTAGTGGCTTTTTAAAACAAGATTTAGAAGCTGCTCTTACTTTAGTTTTTTGAACACCAAGCCATAATTCAGGTTTAACAAAAACTTTGTCAACTTTTCCGAGAACACTAAATGTACCTATTTTTTGTTTTTTTTCTTTAAAAATCTGGTCTGCTTTGAATATATGAACTTCGATTTGTTCTTTTTTCTTTTTCCATTGTTGACTAAAACAGGCACAAAAAACAGCACATTCTTTTATATCTTTATTAGAAATTTTTTTATTCTTTGATTCTGCTTTAATGATACAGAAAGGGCTCCCTGGGGCTTTAGTATGCAAGATAAAATCTTTTTTTTTAAGATAACTTTTTATAACCTCTTCATTCTGAGCAGAATTTTTACCACCAATTACAAGAAACCCATTGCTAGTTAAAAACCATTTGAATTTTTCATACCATTCTTTTTTTACTTTTTTTACTTTCTTAGCCATAGATAAGGGAATTAAAAATAGAATAAAAACCTTTTGATACAAGCACCACATAAAAATTTATAAACTCTTATGGATATTTAAATTGTCATGGCAAGGGGAGAAAGAAATCGAATAAAATTAGTTAAACAAGAAAAAAAATTAATAAGTACTATAAAACTAATTCATAATACAAAATTTATTTTCCCATATGCTATAAAGTTAGCTGATAAATTACTTGATAATATAAATTCCTTGCCAAAACAACCCAAAAACTTTCTAGACAATTTATTTAACAAAAATCTTATTTTGGAATATCAAGAAGAAATCGAGCGAGAAGATTCAAGAAAAGAAAAAATAGAATATAAAGTTTTTCACGATTCTCAAGACCTTCCTAGAGGGGATGTAAGAGAAGAGATTAATATTATCATTTCTGACTCTTGTTTTGAAAAGCCCTATTATTTTGAATACTACAATTCTATTCTAGTCGGTTTAAGAAGCCCACCAAAAAAACAAATACCCAAAGATTAATTATTCTATTATTTCTTTTTAATTTTTGGTCCTTTTGAAGTGTCCTCAATAATATAACCTCTTTTTTTTATTTGTTCTCTGATTTTATCTGCTTTCTTGAAATCTTTTTTCTTTCTTTCTTGCTCTCTTTCTTGAACTAATTTCTTAATTTTTTCTGGAATCTTTATTTTTTCTTTTTTTAGTAAGTTTAGAGAAAAAATCTGATCTATCTTTTTTATGGTTTGAATTTTTCCTGTTGCTTTTTTATCTCTGACCAGTTTCCATAAAATAGTGAGAGCCTTTGGCATATCAAGATCATCGTTTATTGCTTCTTCAAATTCTTTGAAATATTTCCTGTTGATTTTTTTATCATTTTTTATTTCTGAAATGAAATTTTTTAGCCTTTGATAAGCATTCTTTGCAGCACTTAGATTTTTATAAGAAAATTCCAACTGTGTTCTATAATGTGCTGTCAAACAAAAATATCTATAGTCAAGAGAGCTATACTTTTTCTTTTCAAGAGCTGATATTGTGTATATTTCACCTTTGCTTTTTGACATTTTTTCTCCTTTAAAAATAAGCCATCTTGCATGTAACCAATATCTTACAAATTTTTTTCCTGTTGCCGCCTCACTTTGAGCTATCTCATTTGTGTGATGAACTGGTATATGTTCTTCTCCACCTGTATGGATATCTATTGTGTTGCCCAAATATTTCATACTCATTGCCGAACATTCTATATGCCATCCAGGAAATCCACGTCCCCATGGTGAGAGCCATTGCATAAGGTGCTTTGGTTGATTTGTGATCCATAAAGCAAAGTCACTTAGATTTTTTCTTTTAGGATCAGTCTTGACTCTTATTCCTTTTTTTAACTCTTTTAATTTTAATCTCCCTAATTTTGTGTAATCTTCAAATTTAGAAGTATCAAAAATGAGACCTACTTTTGTTTTATACGTATAGTTATTTTTCTCTATTTTTTTTATTAATTCAATCATATCTTTTATGTGTTCAGTAGCTTTACTCCATATATTTGGTTCAATAATATTAAGTTTTTTGAAATCTTCTTTGAAAACATCAGTATATTTTTTAGCAAGTTTTAACATAGACTCCTTTGTTAGTGGTAGACCTTCTCTTCTCAAGGCCTTAACCATCTTATCTTCTCCAGTATCTGCATCACTTGTAAGATGTCCAACATCTGTTATATTCATGACATGTTTAATTTTATAGCCATTATATATTAAAATCCTCTTAAGGATATCAGAAAAAATGTAAGTTCTTAGATTGCCTATGTGTTGATACCAGTAAACTGTGGGCCCACAGCTATAAATTCCAACGTGGCCTTTTTTTAGTGGCTTAAATTCCTCTTTTTTTCTTGTTAGAGTATTGTATAGTTTTAACATCTAAAAAATAAGAAAAAGAAATTTAAAAATTTATTTACTATTAAAAAAAGCCCTTTCTTGTAACATCAATGTTAAAGTAAGTTTGTCTGTCCCATTCAGTTCCGCAAGTTATCCTTATATAGAATTTTTGACTGCACGTTGGCTGTGAAGTTGGAATATTAAGTTTGATTAATGCAAATGCTGTAGTTTGTAAAATTTCATCAAAAGCCTGATTAGTCATACCATAAACAAACCAATCTTCTGGGCTAGCGCAACCTTCTCCTCCAGTAGCTTTTGTTATTGTGTATTTACAATTATTAAGGTTCGTCACCCCTTCTGGCGCTATTCCAAAAACAAAACCAAAACCTTGTGTTCCCTGCTTAACCTTGGCAGTATTTTGTGTTCCTAATCTTACAACAACCTCTTGTCCACCTTGTTCTCCAAACAAGTTAATCAATTCACTTTGTACTTGCTCATCTATTATCTCGATACTTTTAGTTGCAGTTCCAAAAATTTGCCTTACAAAAACAAGACCAAGGATTAACATCACTACAGAAATAACTATCACAACAAGAGTAGTCATAGACATCTCAAAAGCTGCTTTTTTATTTTTCTTATCCATTTTCCTCTTTTTTATCTTTTTATTATCTATTTTAAGTTTTAGAGTTTTATAAACTTTCTTGTTATATGGAAAGGATATATAAAAAGGATAGTGGGAAAGCGGGGGTTTGAACCCCGGACACCATGATCTTCAGTCATGTGCTCTCCCAGGCTGAGCTACTTTCCCTCATTATTCTAAGATAATTTTTACTTTTAAAATTTTCTAAAGGAAAAAGGTTTTTAAATTCTAAATCTTATACTTTATTATGAATAAAAGAGGGCAAGTAACTTTATTTATTATTATCGCGATAGCTATTGTGGCAGCAATAATTTTAGTGATTCTTTTTCAAAGAGGCACCATAGGCGGAGGACTTCCTTCATCTGATATTGCTAAAGTAAAGACGTATTTTAGTGATTGTTTTGAAATTAAGACTAAAGAGGCTATCCTATTTATAGGGAAACATGGTGGATATTATGATCTTAATGATGTTGAGAGTATTAGCTTTCTTGATGAACAAACAGCTTATTATTGGAAAGGCAATCAGAATTTTGTACCCCAAATAGAAACTATTCAGGATGAACTTAATAGTTATCTTAATGATAATATCGGTGGATGTTTTTTATCTCTGACTCTTGATTATGAAATTACTTTTGAGGACTGTATTGCTTATTCAAATATTCAACCTATAGACAATATTTCTAGTGATATTGAAATTAAATTTGATTGTCCTATGACAATTAGAAAAGGTGGAGGAAGTTCAAGATTAAAAGAAATAGAAATACATGTTGTGGCTCCAATCGAAAGATTATTAGTCATTTCTAACGAAGTAGTTTCTGAATATGCAAAAAAACTAGGTTATCTTAGCATGATAAATCTTGATGAGATTGCTATAAATAATGATGTAATAATTAAGGCAGTTCCAATCACAAAAGAAATTTCAGAACCAGAACACATATGGTTTTTAATCACAGATAAAAATTTAAAGTTTGAAGATAAAAATATTACATGGAGGTTTGTAACTGAACTATGAAAAAAATATTTATTCTTTTTAGTTTAATTTTTATCATGCTTATTTTTTTAAGTTTATCTTTTGTACAGGCGCAAGAATATCAACAATCCATAGGACCTGCAGGATGTACAAAAACAGGAGCTTTTATTACTATTAGTGGTTTTTTTTCTGGTAGTACTTGGGAGAATATATGTTATGAATTATGTGGCACATCAGACAGTTGTGACATAAATGTTGAATGCGTATGTGAATCTGGAGCTGGAATTAGAGTATGTAAAGAAGTCAATACTGCAAGTCTAGAGAGTTTAAGAAATCAGGGAGGTATTGGCATGTCTCTAGCAAATATTGTACAATATACAGCAAATCCTCTTGTCGAAGCTTGCAGAAGAGAATCAGTTGAAGTACTAGATATTTTAAAAATAGATCAATATGGCAAAATTAATAGTGGAAAATTAGTTGTTTTAGATAATAATATAAAAATTGGTAGAATGATAAACAAGCAATTTCTTCCAGAAGTTATTGGTGTTAGTGGATCTGAGATTGATTTTACAAATGGATATATTATACTTACAGATACGGGCATTTATACTAGAATTGTAGAAGATGTTTGTGAAATAGAACCTGAAGGAGGAGACACATTAATAATTAAACCTTCAATAGGATATGAAAATGTAGTTATTAGTTTTTCAGATGAAAGAGAAGTCTTGGGTTTAACTAGAACATCTAATGTGTTTAAAATATTATGGCAAAAATATATAACAAGACCACCTGTTGTTGCAATCTTATCAAGTGTACCATATTATTGTTATTATAAAGCTTGTTCAGGAGGTAAAACTTTTTTAGCAAATCCAGCAACAATAAACCAGTATTTTGCTATGATTTTGAAAGGTAATTTAAAACCAAATCTTTGCAGCTCTAGTACATTTACAGTAGAATCTGCAAGTTTCTCACGACAACATTTACCAGATTTAACAAGAATATTAGAAAAAACTGGAGAGGATGAAGGAAGATGTATCAATATTATTAATGGAGATATTATCTTAAGTCAAAAAATGAAAGAAGAAGCTGAATATGAATGGAAGACAGAAATAACACCAGATGGATATTATAATATTGATGCTTTAGGAATGAGAACAGGAAGTATAAAATTATCAGAAGCAATTATTATAACATCAGAAGGAATTTTTGGAGAAGGAATTTCTTTTAAAAACATAAAAGGAAAAACAGATGAGGAAATTAAAGCAGAAATAACAATTATCTAAAAGAACAACTTTTAGAATTTATATACCTTTTTTTTATTTTTCTTTCTAACTCTCTTGCTCTTTTTTTATATATTAAAAAAGAATCTGACCCTGGTTTATAAGTCTGAGATATTTTTTCACTAATCCTTAATTTCCAAAGAAGCTTTTTTCTTGGAATATTATCTAAAACATTTTTATAATTTCTTCTTGCGGTGTTAAAGTTAGCTAATTTTGAATTAAGATCTCCTTGATACTCATAACAATTAGCTAACCCATAATAAAATCTTATTTTTTTAAATTCTTGAATAGCTTTTTCTAAATAAGCTTGCGCAGAATCACCATATATCAAATCTTTTTCTTGCATAGCTGAAAAACTTAAACCAAAACCATAACAATAAAGAACTCCAGGTAAACCTTTTTTTATAGTTTTTAATTTAGGAATTGTTTCATCATAATCTTTTATTTCATCAAGTGTCTTTTTAAAACTGTCTAATGCTGCTTCATAATTTCCAATTAAATATTCCCAAGAACCTCTACTAAATCTTGTAGTTGGAGTTCCATATACAATATCATATCCTGGATTATATTTAGTAATATTTATTTTATCAATCTCAGGAACGTCCTCATTAAAGTTTTCAACTGCTTCTTTATATGTTTTATTTCTCATAAAAAGCTGTCTTCCTCTTTTAGCAACATCAATTGCTCTATCTCTTTTTCTGCAACTCAATAAAGAAAATAAAAATATAGTAGTTAAAAAAAACACCAGAGGTGCTTTTACTTTATTAAATAGTTTCATAAGAACACCAATTTTATTTTATTTATAAATCTTTCTTATTGTATTACTTTAAAGTAATGAATTTGGTTTTGTGTTCTTGTAACAAGAGTTATAAATTCATTTTTTCTTTATTCTTTATGACAATCAAGTTACATACTGTTGGTGGTTATAGTGAAGTAGGAAAAAATATGACTATTGTTGAGTTTAATGATGATGCTTTTATTTTTGATTCTGGTCTTCATCTTCCGCCAATAGTTGAGATGGAAGAAGAACAAAAAAAAGGAGGCTATACTGAAAAAAAACTGAGAAGGATAGGGGCTATTCCTAATGATATTGCTCTCAAAGGGATGGAAAAAAAAGTTCGTGCTATTTTAATAAGTCACGCACATTTAGATCACGTTGGAGCTGTACCTTATACTGCTCATCGTTATAAAGCTGAAGTTGCAGCAACACCATTTACTATAGAAGTTCTTAAAGCCTTAATTAGAGATCAAGAAAAAATAAAGTTTAGAAACAAGTTAAGGACAGTAAGTCCGAATTCTTCTTTCACAATAAAAGGTAAGAAAAACAAAAATTATAAAATAGAGTTTCTTAATATTACTCATTCAACACTACAGGCAGCTTTGATTGTATTACATACACCTCAAGGAGCTATAATCTATGCTAATGATTTTAAATTTGATAATTATCCTATTCTTGGAAAAAAACCAAATTACAAAAGGCTAAAGGAAATAGCAAATCAAGGAATTCTTGCTCTGGTGGTCGAATCTCTATATGCTGATTATGAGAGAAAAACTCCAAGTGAGAAAATTGCTAGAGGTTTACTTGAAGACGTGCTATTAACTACACCAAATGAAGATGCTTGTATTGTTGTAACAACTTTTTCAAGTCATATAGCTAGGCTAAAGAGTATTGTAGATTGTGGCAAACAGCTTGGTAGAGAAATCTTATTTCTTGGAAGATCCTTACATAAATATGTTTCAGCTGCTAATCGGGTTAAGCTAGTCCCTTTTATGAAAGATATAAAATTATTAAGTTATAGAAACCAGCTTGAAAGAGCGCTCAAAAAAGTTTCTAAAGATAGAACAAAATATATGATTGTTTGTACAGGCCATCAAGGTGAGCCAGGAGCAATACTTGATAGATTAGCTCGTGGAGTTCTGCCCTTTAAGTTTCAATCTAGAGATCATGTTATTTTCTCTTCAAGTACTATTCCAAGCCCAATAACTATAGCTAATAAAAAACAACTTGAAAAAAAACTAAAAGCGCATGGAGTTAGAATCTTTACAGATGTTCATGTTTCTGGACATTGTGGCAGAGAAGATCTAAGAGATATGATAGAAATGCTACAGCCACAACACATTATCCCAGCTCATGGAGATTTACCAAAACTAAGTGCTCTGGCAGAACTCGCAACAGAACTTGGTTATAAATTAGGAAAAGATGTTCATATTTCACAAAATGGTCGAAAAATAAATTTAGTTTAAAAAATGAGTGAAGAAGATTTAATAGCAGCTTTGAAAAATGCATTGGAACGAGGTGAGACCATTGAAGAGGCTAAACTCTCACTATTAAATGCTGGCTATAAAAGGAGCGAGATTGAAAAAGCAGCTAAAGTAATAGAAGGCCTAAAAGTAAAGAAGAGCAGAATTCCTAAGCCAAAATTTGGAGAAAAAGAAATTCCCACACCACCTAAATTTTAGCACCATAAATTTAATTAACCTTTCTTTTTTAGTAATTAGATTATAGATTAAACAGAATAGGCTGAGGAAAAAGAGAAAAAAGAAAAAATGAAATTTGCACATATTGCTGATTGTCATCTTGGTTCATGGAGACAGCCACAACTTAGATTTCTTAACTTAGAAGCTTTTAGAAAAACAATTGATAAATGTATTGAAGAAAAAGTAGATTTTATTCTTATTGTTGGTGATTTATTTGATATGGCTGTGCCATCGATTGATATCCTCAAAGCCACAGCAGAAAAATTGCGAGAGCTAAAAGAAAAAAATATTTCTTGCTATGTTATTCCAGGTTCTCATGATTATAGTTTTAGTGGTAAAAATATAATTTCTGTTTTCAATAAAGCAGGTTTATGTATAGATTTATCTGATAAAGAAGAAGTAATCCAAGAAAAAGAAAATACCAATCTTTTACTTTATGGTATTGCCGGCAAGAAGGGAGGCCTAGAACAACAAGAAATTATTGAGCTAAAAGATTATTTTAAAAAATTGAGAGAGAAAATTAGTGTATTGAAAAAAGAAAAGAATATTTATAGCATTTTATTATTACATACAACTATTCTTGAATTACTTCCACAATCTCTCTATAATCAAATGAAAAAATTTGGCACATTGTCTATTAAAGATTTACCTTCTGGTTTTGATTATTATGCTCTTGGCCATATACACCAGAACAATATTTTTGATATTGATGGGAAAACACTTGCTTATACTGGATCATTATTCCCAAATAATTTTTCTGAGTTGGAAAAACAACATACAGCAAATTTCTTTATCATAGAAAAGGATGATAATGAAAAAGATAAGAGGATTACTAAGCAAAATATTAAGAAAATCTCCCTAAATCTCAAAAATATAATAAATTTGGCTATTAATGCAGATCATGAAACTCCTTCATCTTTAAAAGAAAAAATTCTCAAAGAATTTAAAAAACATAATCTAAAAAATGCTATAGTGACTCTTCGAATCACTGGAATTTTAAAAGAAGGAAAACCTTCAGAAATTGATTTTATTTCTTTGGAAGAAAAAGCTGGACAGTTAGGAGCTTATCATATACTTAGAAATACTTCTCAACTTGGAAGTAAAGAATTTGAAATAAAAATTCAAGACATTGATTCAAAAAATATAGAAGAAATAGAAGAAGCATCAATCATGGCCGCCATAAAAGAAAAAATAATTACAAAAAAGGATAAGGAAAAACTTCAGTCATTTATGAGAATTTTAGATTTAGAAAAAATTGAAGGAGAAACATCTGCTATCTTTGCTTCAAGATTAACTAAAGAAACTATTAGAGCTTTAATGCTGGAGAAATTATGGAATTAAAAAATAATATTAAAAATGATAATTAAAAAAATAAAATTACACAATATTAGAAGTTATCTTGACCAAATCATTACCTTGCCCAAGGGAAAAGTATTGCTTAGTGGAGATATAGGTTCTGGTAAAAGTACAGTTCTTCTGGCAATTGAGTTTGCTCTTTTTGGGATTCAAAGAGGAATGATAGATGGAGCTTCTCTTCTAAGAAATGGTAAGGATGTTGGTTATGTAGAAGTTGAGTTGAATATAGAAAAGCATAATATAGTTATAAGAAGAAATTTAAAAAGAATGAAAAATACTGTTATACAATCAAATGCTCTTCTTGTTTTGGATGGAGAAAGAAAGAAACTTACTGCAACTGAATTGAAGAGCTTTATTCTAGAAATTTTAAATTATCCTCCATCCCTTCTAAAAAAGAAAGATCTTATTTATCGATATACTGTTTATACTCCACAAGAAGATATGAAGAGAATTATGTGGGAAGATAAAGAAAATAGATTAGATACATTAAGAAAAGTGTTTGATATTGATAAATACAAAAGAATTATTGGTAACACCGAAGTTTTTGTTTCTAAATTGAAAGAAAACAAAAAAAGAAAAGAAGGTCAAATTTCTGACTTGTTTCTCAAAAAAGAACAACTTAATGAAAAAAATATAATGGAAAATAATATCAAACAAAAAATATCAAAAATTGAAGCACCTTTATTAAAATTACAACAAGAAATTCTAGAAGTAAAAAATAAAATTAATGAAGAGCAAAAGAAACTTAATATCCTAACAAAAGAAAAAATAAAAATTACTCATTTAGATACTGAATTTAGAGAAAAAAATACTAAGTTAGAAGAAATCAAAAGAGAAGAAAAAGAATTGACTGAAATAATCAAACAACTTGAAGTAGAATTAAAAGATTTTATTAAAGAGGATTTAGAAAAGATAAAAAAAGAGAATGAAAATCTCTTAGAGAATGGAAAAGCCAATGAGAAAACTCTTGAGAGAAAACTTACAATGTTAACAGCAAAAAAAGAAAAACTTTTTTATGATTCTAAAAAAATATCACAGCTCAAGTTTTGTCCTGTATGTAAACAAAAAGTTAGTTCTGAACATCGTAAGCATATTGTTACTGAAATAAGTAGTGAACTTGAAAAAATTAAAAAAGAATTTCAAAAAAAAGAACCTGTACTTAAGGAACTAAGAAAAGATTTAGAAAAAATTGAATTTAAATTAAGAGAGATAATGGAAAAAGAGAAAAAATCTCTTGCTCTGAAGATAAAACTACAAAATCTTAATGAAAAAGAAACTAGAAAGTCAAAACTTTTTGATCTAAAGATGGAATTAAAAAATAAAATTTCTGAATTGAGCCAAATAAAAGAATCTAGTTTGTCTATAATTAAGAAATATAAGGATATGGAAGAAAACCATAAAAAAACTCTTGAACTTTTGGAAGATAAACAAAAAAAAGAAAAAATACTGGCAATGAGAAAAGCAGGTTTTGATCAAGCTTTCAGAGATTGTAAAGAAGAGATGCTTAGACTTAAAGATGAAATTCTCAAAAAAGAGAATGTAGCACAAAAATTAGATGACTTGAAAAAACTTCAAGATTTTTTAACTAAAAATTTTTCTATGGTTATTGAAATGATAGAAAAACAAGTAATGTTAAAGCTTAATGCTGAATTTAATCTTTTGTTTAAAAAATGGTTTATGATGCTTGTTGATGATTTTCATCTTGAATTAAGAATTGATCCCGAATTTACCCCAATCATAGAACAAGGAGGATATGAGATTAATTATAATTATCTTAGTGGTGGCGAAAAAACAGCACTTGCACTTGCTTATAGACTTGCATTAAATCAAGTAATTAATTCAATGCTTAGTAAAATAAAAACAAGAAATCTTCTAATTCTTGATGAACCTACTGATGGATTTTCTGCAGAACAACTTGATAAAATGAGAGATGTTTTACATGAGTTAAAGACAGAACAACTCATTCTTGTTAGTCATGAATCAAAAATAGAATCTTTTGTTGAACATGTTATTAGGTTCACAAAACAAGGTCATGTAAGTCATGTTATTAACTAAAATAAACTACAATACAAAAATATATAAATAATCTAAACATATTTAAAAATATGAGAAAAAAGTTATTTTTTTATTTTCTTGCAATACTGTTTATACCATTTTTAATACTAGCAACAACAGTTCAAGCAGAGAAAATCATGGAACTTAAAAAAGAAACCATCTATGATGTTGTAACCTTTGAAGATATAGAAATTCCTGCTCAATATTCTCTAACAGTTAGAAATCCTAACACCTATGATGATATTTTTAAAATTTATACTCTCCTAGAAGCAGATCTAAAACCAGAGGTTAGTTTTCAGATTGAGGCAGGTCAAGAAAAAACAATTACTGTCACACTAATGCCTTTAGAACCTTTGAAGGAAAGATGTAAAAATAGAGTATGTAAAATACATTATTATTTTAAGGCTGAAAAAACTGGAGTAATTGAAGATTCTTTTACTATTAAAATAATGTCTCTTGAAAAAATAATAAGAGCAAAACTTCCAGAAACTATATCTAGAGATGATTCTGTCCTTATATTTGAACTTAATAATTGGGAAAATATTAATTTTGGCGAAATAATTTTTAATTTTGAATCAGATTTTGGTGCAGTCACCGAAAATTTAACTCTGACACCAGATTCTTCATATACTATTGAAGTAGATCTTGATCAATTAAAACTTAAGATATCTGAAGCAGGTAATTATGAAGTAAAATTAAAATTTTTGATAAAAGGTAAGGAGTATATAATAACAAAAACACTAAAGTTAGAAGAATTCAGTAGTATAGTAACAACAGAAAGCACTAAATTTAGCTTCTTTGGTTTTACTAAACTAATAACTAAAAAGAATGAAGGAAATGTTCCAAAATTCATTCAAGTTGACGTAGCAAAAAGCAGATTTGAACAGGCCTTTACTTCTACTAATATAGAGCCAACATCCAAAGAGGCTTCTGGCCTTGTAGTTATAATGAAATGGCAGAGAGAACTTGAGCCAGGAGAAACCATGAATCTAGAAATTCATACGGATTATACAATTCCGCTAATAATTGTAATATTAATTATTATAGCATCTTTAACAATATGGCTTATCAAAAGACCAAGAGTTCTCATAAAAAAGAAAGCTTATAGGATTAAAACAAAAGGAGGAGAATTTGCAATAAAAATTATTTTATTTATTAAAAATGTTGGCAGTGAAATTAAAAATGTTAAATGTAATGACACCCTTCCAGGTATGACAAAAATCTATGAAAGATTTGGTGCTGTTAAACCAGATAAAATTGAAAAAAATAGAATTATGTGGAATTTTGGAGATTTACATCCAGGCGAAGAACGTATCGTATCTTACATTATTTATAGCAGAGTTATCCCTGTAGGAACCATAATATTCCCTAGAGCCACAGTGAGCTATACAAACATTAAGGATAGAAGGAATATACATTATTCAAATACCCTGATTGTTATGGGAGAATCTATAAAAACCTAAACTCAAATAAGCTCAAAAAGAAACTCAAAAACTTTAAATATATTCTTTATTTCTTAATCTTATGAAATTTGTTTCAGTGCAACAAGCACTCGATAAGAAAAAAGGTAAGGTAAATCTTAGAGGGTGGATTTATCAACTAAGAAAATTAAAAGACAAAATTTTTATTGTGCTCAGAGATTCAAGCAACATAATTCAATGCATTGTTGAAAAAAAAGATAAAAGATTATGGAAAGATGCAAATGAGCTAACAATAGAAAGCAGCATTGAAATTTCAGGCTCACTTAGACAAGACAAGCGAGCCCCAACCAGTTATGAACTTATTACAGAAAAAATAAAAATTATTAATCTTGCAGAAAAATATCCTATTCAAGTAAGAAAACAATATCTCAGTCCAGAACTTCTACTTGATTATAGACACCTTGCAATTAGAGATCCAAAAATGCAGGCAATACTAAAA
>DAOWHW010000025.1 GCA_030641225.1 archaeon
AATTTTTGCATTTGATTCCTTATTTATATATTCTTTAACTGTTGCTGCTGGCTTCTTTGCAGTTCTTATTCATATACCTTTCTCTGCAATCACTTATAATAAAATAAACAAACACAAGAAATTTAGAGATGAGTTCATAGTGTTTAGAGAAATTCCTGTAGCTATTGGAAGATTAACTCTTTTACTTATAGTTCTTGTTGTTACATCTAAATTCATTGTTAGTTTCTCTTTAGCTATTCTAACATCCTTATTCTTTATCCTATATTAGAATCAAAAATTTCAAGAGTTATTAAGCGAGCCCGGAGCAAAATTTAAAGCAATTCCTAAAGAATTTTCAAGCCCAGTAACTTTTGGTGCTTATGGAAATAGAATTATTATTTTCTTTTGGTCAGAAATCCCGAAGAGTTGAGAAACGGTGTAAAAGAAATATTGTAGTCACTATGAAGAGATAATTTTATAAAGATTAATTTGCTTCCCCTTATTACATGAAATATAAACATCCAAAATATGCATCAGAATTAGAAGCATTACAAGCAATAGTTGGATTTCCCGAGTTAAGGAGTGAAAAAATTGATAAACCATTTCATCATAACGAAAGAGTAAGAGTTTATCACGGAACTGATATTGTAAAAAAATATCGCAGTAATCATCCAAGATCAGTTAGTAAAACACATAATGAAGCCAATGCTCATGTTGATTTAGATAGAATTGGTATAAATGTACCTCAATTATTTGGGATATTGCATTCAGATCAAGAATGTAGTTTATTTTTGCAATATATTGATTCTGAGCCATTAACAAGTTTGATTGTATCTTCAGATTCAAGTTTGCCACAACATTTGATTTCAACAGGTAGAGAATTAGGAAAAATGTTTAACTATGGTTTCTTGCATGGTGATTTAACTTCTTATCATATTCTTATAAATGGGCAAACTTACTTAGTTGATTTAGAGTCAACAAGACAATTTCAAGGAGATGAGTTTTATAGAAAATTGGTTAAAGAATGGACTAAATTCATTGACTCCACACAAGGTAGAAGATGGAAGATTCCATTTAGCAAAAAACAAGAAGAAATGGTTTTTGAAGGTGTTCGAGAAACTTTAAGTAATAGGAAAACTCGGGAAGTTCTTGAGAGTATTGTTTTAAGGTGAAGCAAATAGTAAAAAACATATGTAACCGTTTTCTCAATTGCACATAATTGCTGTTAGCAGAAGTTCGGGGGCGAGCTGAAATTTTTAATATCTTATTTCTTTTTTAGAAAATTGAGATTGAATCATTACTTTACCGTCTCCTTGGATTATTGCGCCTATAATATCAGCTTTAAATCCTTTAATCTGTTTTAGAATTCCGCCAACATCTTTTTTGTTCGCTCCTAAAACAAAACCAATTCCACAGTTGAATGTTTTATACATCTCTTCATCAGAAACTCCTTTTTTATACAACTCCCAAAATATTTTTTGTGGATTTAATGTATGATCATTTCGTATTGTAGCGTTAGCGTCATCATCTAATAAATCTTTTAACTTTGTAAAAGCACCGCCTGTAATATGCATCATTCCATGAATATCAAACTTTTTATCAAGTGCGGGAATTGTGTTTGAATAGATATGTGTTGGTAAAATGAAATCTGACCTGTATTCCCTACCAAACAACTTTCTAATTTTTGTGAATCCATTTGAATGCAAACCATTACTTTCTATTCCTATTAAAATATTTCCTTCTTTGAATTGATTTGGTTTTGGTTTTTTGACAAATCCCAACATCGTAATGCTAAGTTCCAGACCTTCCATGTTATTATGGATTGCTGTCTCTCCTCCTGTTATAGCAATATCCCTCTTTCTACATTCTTTAGTTAGATATTTTACTATATCCAAGATAGCATTTTTATCATCTTCTGGAAGAAATAAATGATCAATCATCGCATATGGGGTTGCTCTCATAAATGCTAAGTCATTTAGGTTCATTGCTAGGGCATCAAGAACAGCATTTCTAAAACTTCTTTGTTCCCAATGAAAAATTCCTTTAGTTCCTATTCCATCAATATGATGGCACTCTGGATAAGAAAACTTTTTTTCAACAATCCCATCTTTTGCAGAAACATAAGGAGTTTCCCAGGTTTGTTTAACTAATTCTAAAATCTGTTTCTTATAAGGTTTTGTTGGGTCATACATATTAACTTTTTTTTAATTCCTCTAAAATTTCTTTAAGGTTCATTTCTAATATAATAAACTCTGTTCAATTTAAACTTTATGATTATTGGTTAGAGCGAGCCCGCCAATTGAAACTAACCCGTGTTAAGTGACCCGAACGGAACGAAATGGAGCGACAGTAAGGTGCAGGAACAATTTTTTTATTTATGTTTTATTTTTAGGAATAAAATAGACAGTGCCAGAATGAAGGTAATTCCATTTGCAAGAACTATGGGTAGATTTTTAATTAAAAGTCCATAAATCAACCATAGAAAAACACCTATGCTGAAAACAAGATACATTGGAAGAGATATATCTCGTGTTTTTCGTGTTTTCCAGCTTTTAATAACTTGGGGTAAAAAGGCAATAGTAGTCCCCATTGCTGCAAGTAAACCAATGATAGTTATCCAATCCATATTTTAATAAAACAATAGAATATATATAAAACTTCTTAAGAATTGTCCCGAGCATTATTGCGCCTAACAGACTTTTAGCAAATTTTTTTAGTTAAATTAATAAATATAAAAATTATTTTAAATCATATAAAAAGAGGTATAGAATGTACAGAAGATATAGAAAAGGGGTTTTTGGTATTACCTATTCTACAAAACCTCTTAGGTATTTACTTTTACACAGAGAACTACACTGGAAAGGATGGGAATTTACTAAAGGAGGCAAAAAAGCCAGAGAAAAATTAGAAAAAACTTGTAGAAGAGAGATAAAAGAAGAGACTGGTTTGAAAATAAAGAAAATAAAACGCCTTCCTTTTCAAGGTAAATTCAATTATAATAAAAAAGCAGAACAAGAATGGAAAGCGAAAGGTTTTGAATATGTACTTTTTGCTTGTCAAGTAAAAAAGGATAGAGTTAAAATAGATAAAAAAGAGCACAATGACTATAAATGGTGTAATTATAGTCAAGCCATGAAATTGCTAAGATGGCCTAATCAAAAAAAATGCTTGAAAATTGTTAATTCTTTTATAAAGCAAAATTTTAAAAAACATAAAAATTGATAAAATATATAATTAAAAGATTATTTTGAAAATTAATTTAAAATGTTTAAAATCGTTGAGATAAATGATCATGTGAGAGTGGAACCAGAGCTCTTTGGAATGCCAATCAAAAAAGCAATAAAAAAACAACTAGAGAAAAGTTATGAAAAATATATTGATGAAGAACTTGGAGCTGTCGTCGCAGTTCTTGAGGTAATTTCAGTTGGGGAAGGAATACTTATCCCAGGAGATCCAGCTGCATATTATGAATCTGAATTCAAACTCCTCATATTTAAACCAGAACTCCAAGAGTTGGTTTATGGTCATATAACACAAATAACAAATTTTGGAGCTTTTATGAATATTGGAGCATTCGAGGCTATGATTCATATCAGCCAGACAATGGATGATTATGTTTCATTCAGCAAATCTGATTCTCTTATAGGAAAAAATAGCAAGAGATCATTAAGAAGAAATGATCTATGCATTGCAAGAATTGTTGCTTTAAGTTATAAAACAATACCACCAAAAATTGGTTTGACAATGAGACAGCCAGGCTTAGGAAAATTAGAATGGATTAAAGAAGATAAAAGAAAAGCACAACTCCAAGCTAAAAGAATTACAAAAGCTGAAACTAAAACAGCTAAACCAAGAACAAAACGAAAAGGAAGAAGGAGAAAATAAGGATTAATAAAAATGAGAGTATCAAATGTAATAAAAAAGAAAATTTTAGAGTTTGAATTGGACCCCATACTTCAATTAGTAGAAGAGATTGGAGGACCATCCATTTTCAAAGGAATTCCAAATACAAAAAAAGAAAGAAATAAACAAAAAGATGGAATAATTTCACAATCAGGTGATTACAACCAAATAATAAAAAGAAATGGCCATTATTATGGAATATTAAGTACAAAAAATGACAAAAAAGAAAAAAGTTTGTAAAAATTGTAAAATTTTTGTTGAAGGAGAAAAATGTCCTTTATGCAAAGGTAATCAATTTGTTGAAAACTGGAAAGGCCGAATTATAGTTATTAATCCAGAACAATCCAAAATAGCTAAAAAACTTGATATAAAGAAAAAAGGAACCTATACAATTAAAACATAAAAAGAAAACAAAAAATGGAATTTAAAATAGAAAAACAAGAAAATAAACCTTTAGTAGAAAGGGATGAAATTATTGTTAAAATTACAAAAATAGATGCAACTCCATCAAATGCTCAGGTTCAGGAAGCTATTGCAAAATTAACTAAGAAAAATAAAGATCTTATTGTCATCAAAAAAATTCATCAGAAGTTTGGTATGAATGAATGTGTTGCTTTAGCTTATATTTATACAAATCAAGAAGCCTTAAAAAAATTTGAACCAAAAAAGAAAAAATCAAAAAAAGAAGAAAAAAAGGAAGCAATTAAAACTGAAGAAAAAGCCAAAGAAGAAAAGGCAGAGAAGAAGGAAGAAAAGCCAGCTGAGAAGCCAAAACCAGAAGCAAAACCAGAAGAAAAGAATAAAGAAAAGAAAGAATAAAAGGGAGAAACCAAATAAAAATGGGAAAAAGAAAAGCCCCAAAAGTTATTAAGAAAGGAAAAAGGAAAAGAAAACCAAAAAAAAGTAGCGAGAGATGGAAAAAATATAAAATAGAAGGAAACATAGCTAAGCCAACAGCAAAATTCTGTCCTCGATGTGGTAGGGGTGTATTTCTTGCAGAATCAAAAAATAGATGGTTTTGTGGCAGATGCCATTATACTGAATTCAAATCAAAAGAAGAAAGAGAAAAAGAACAAACCAAGGAAAAAGAAAAAAAGGTAAAGAAATAATTTTATTCTATCTACGTGCTTCCTCTATTGCTTTTAGGCAAGTTTCTTTCAAAGAATCACAAATATTAACACTCGGACAATCTTGAAATAATCTTCTTCTAATATATTTTGCATTTGTAAATCCTTTTTCTATTCCTACAACAAGTTTAGTGCCATCACGTTCATGTCTTATTTTCCATTCACCAAGTTCAAATCTTGATGTCTGCGCATATGCTCTATCGCATTCATGTTCAGATTCCTTCGCAAGCCAGAACATAATAACGCCTTCTTTTGCAGCTCTCTTAAGATAATGTGTTTCCCAGTCTACTTGTTCCTTAAATATAAATTTTTTATCTTGATAATCCCCATCTGGTGATGCTATATGTAATTCAGGTGCTGCAGTTTGTATAAACTTAAAGGCTTCATCTCGCCATTTTGGAGCTCCTTGAATAGGGCCAGCTAAGAAAATTAAGGGTCCTTTTACGTCAACATATTCTGGTGCCAGTATTATTTGTCCAGGCATGAATCATATTATACTATCAGATTTATAAATTTTTTTATAGAAAATATATTAAAAACATTGGGGCTCAGAAAATTATCTATTTTTCATCTGGGCCAGGATATCTTCTTTTAAGCACTTTTCGTTGTTTTTTTCCAAGAATTGTTTCAAAGACAGTAGAAGAAATAAGAATTCCAAGATATCCAAAAAAGACACTAAATAATCTTCTCATGAATTTTTTATTGATTTCTTTCTTCTGTTCTTTAGATTTATCCAGATGGTAAAGATATTCACATACTTCATCATTTTCAGCTAATTTTATACTGTCTTCTCTTACTGATTCTATAATTTCCTTAAGATGGGAATAATGTTTATGTTCCTCTTCTTGGATATCTTTAAGCCCCCACTCTAAATTTCTCAAAGTTTCACATTTGTTATAATATTGTTCAACAATAGGAGTTTTGTATTTTTCAGTTTTTGTGTCTATTTTTTGTTTAGATGTAAAAATTATATAAGGATTTATAAAAAGAAAGTAAGCAACTAAAAAGGGCATTGAAACCCCAACTACAATACGAGAAAATAGACCTAAACGATCATATTTTCTGAGAATTCTATCCATGTTTTTTTCTTCTGGTGTTAATTCTGTTTGCATATGCATCTAAAAAAGAAGTAATTTATAAAGATTTATTGTCTGTATTATAATTAAAAAACCCTGGAGGAAGCTATCAGGAAAATCAAAAGAGGTCCCCTCA
>DAOWHW010000052.1 GCA_030641225.1 archaeon
GCTTCATTTTTTGGTTTTAACACAAATAAATTAGATGAAGAAATTGAAACTATGGAGATTGGTGAAGAAAAAACAATCATACTAGAATCAGCAGATGCTTATGGAGAATATGATGAAAATCTTGCCTTTGTATATAATAGAACAGAGAAAATTGAAAGAGAAACTAAAATAAATAGAACTCAAATAATATTAGTTAGTTTTTTTGCTCAAACTTTTAATGAACAACCAATACTTGATAAGGAATATACTTCCTTAGGAGCACCATGGCCGTATAAAGTTTTAGAAGTAAATGATACACATGTCAAAATAAGCCAAGAAGCCACAATTGGAACAAAGATACCAGCAGGATTTTTCACTTATGAAGTAATCGCTGTAACAGAAAATGAGATAACACTAAAGATGCAAGGAGAAGATACAGTTATTCCTACTCCTTCTGGAAATATTGAAATAACTTTTACTAATGAATATGTTATCTATACTTTAACTCCACAAATTGGTCAGATAATTGAACTTCAAAATATGCCAAAAGCAAAAGTAATAGATATAAATGATACACATTTATTCCTTGACGCAAATCCAGAATTTGCAGGAGAGAAGATTATTGTTAAGATAACTCTCAATGATAAATACACAAAAACAGATATAACCGGTAGTGCAGTATCAATTGCTGGAGCTCCAACCATGCAAATATCTATCGTAAGCTATTGTCCTTATGGAATTCAAATGTTAAAAGGATTATTACCGGTATGGAAAGAATTTGATGATATTGCAAATATTGAATTAAGATTTAGTAGAACTCAACATGGTCAGAAAGAAGAAGATGAAAATAAAAGGATAATTTGTATTCGTGAAGAACAATATTCAAAATTAATTCCTTATTTAGAATGTTTCGTCCTTAGTGATGATCCATTTGGATGTATGCAAAAAGCAGGAGTAGACAAATCAGCAGTAGATGATTGTATGAACAATAGAATAAATGCTTATTTTGAAGAAGAAATGAAGTTTAGTGATACTAATAAGATTAGTTCATCTCCAACAACAATAATTAATGGAAAGACAGTACAAATTTATCCAAGAAGTCCTCAAGACATAGCAAATGTATTATGTGAGGCTTTCATAAGCAAGCCATCAGAATGTTCTCAAATATTCAGCACAGCAAATCCTTCCCCAGGTTTTGGTGGCGGAACATCTGAGCAAGGTGGAGAGTGTTAGTTATTAACAATTAATAGATTAATCAGGATGGCAAAATTAATTATTAGAACTAAAAAGGGGTTTAAAGAAGCTCTATTTACAGAAGGAGATTTTAGAGAAAAGAAAAATGCAAAAGTAATTGCATTTAAGAAATTACAGCTCATAGATATTATGACATTACAGAATCGTTGTCATTGGTCTTTTTCTATTGAAGAGATGATACCATCAGCATTGGATTTTGCTGATAAGTATGGATATGATTATGCTTTTATGGAAAACACCAACATAAGAATTCAAAACTTAAAATCAGATGATTATTTTATATATTTAGTAAAATACTATTTAAAAAAATAATCACATTGCTTTGAGAATTCTTATTCTATCATTAATAGGGGGGTGTGTCATAAATAAACCGGCCATTCTTTTTTTAGCAATATCTGAAAAAAACATTGGTGCCACAGCATCAGGAACCTTCATACTTTTTGTTTCCTTTTTAATCTTGGTTAAAACACCAATAAGACCAGGAGGATATCTGGTTAATTTAACTGCACCAGCATCTGCCATAAATTCTCTTTTTCTAGATATGGCAAGTTGGACAAGTTTAACAATTATTGGAGCTATAATTGCTAAAGCTATTGCGATTATAAAAAGAAGGGCTCCACCACTTCCCTTACGACCTCTACTTCCTCCAAGCCATAAACTTCTTAGAAACATTTGTGAAAAAATAGCTACAGCCCCGACAACAACTGCAACAAGTGTTACAAATTTAATATCATAATTTACAATATGAGTCATCTCATGACCAATAAGACCTTCTAATTCTTGATTATTTAATTTTTTGAGTGCTCCACTAGTAACACAAATAATACTACGCTGAGGATTTCTTCCAGTTGCAAAAGCATTAATATTTTCAGATTCCATCACATAAACTTTTGGCATAGGCATTCCAGAAGCTATGCTCATATTCTCAACAGCATTATAAAATTGCCTATGTAATATAGGATCAGCTTGTTTAGCATTAACACTAGCTAAAGCAATTTTTTCTGAATTATAAAAAGTAATCAAAATATAAGAAAGAGAAATTATTATTGCAAGAATCATAATAAAAAAGAAATAGTCTGGTGAAAAAGCAAGGCTTATTACATAACCAAGTATTATCATAACAACAAAAACAATAATAATTAATAAAATAGAATTTCTTTTATTTCTAGCAATCTGATCATGAAAACTTATTTTAGTCTTTATCATTTAAAATCAGAATTTTATTTTAGGAACAGCTCTTGAAGCTGCAGGAATTTCAAGATATTTTCCTGCTTCTTTATTAAACATAGCTGCAAACCATCTACCTGGAATGGTTCTACATAAATTATTAAAACCTAAGATAGAATCATTATAAAATTGTCTAGCATAAGCAACTTTGTCTTCAATAGCGCTAAGCTCTTTTTGTAAATGTAAAAAATTCTCATTAGCTTTAAGATTTGGATAATTTTCAGCTATTGCAAAAATGCTTTTGAGAGCTCTCTGCAAAGTATCCCCTGCTTTAACTTTTTTAGAAATATCTTTAGAAGACATAACACCAACAAGAGCTTTTCTTGCCTGTGTAACCTCACTCATTATTTCCCTTTCATGTTTCATATAACCTTTCACACTAGAGATAAGATTTGGCACAAGATCTGCTCTCTTTCGCAACTGAACATCAATTTGAGCAAAAGAGTTCTGTATTCTATTTTCTAAAATAATAAAGCGATTATAATAACCAAAAACAATTAATAGGATTAGAACAATTACTACAGCCAAAACTATTCCAAAAATTATTATACCTAGCATAAAATCATATCAAAATCTATATATTTAAATCTTACTCTAAAAACAAAAAGCAAAAA
>DAOWHW010000005.1 GCA_030641225.1 archaeon
AATTTCTCTTGCAGCAGTTGATGCTGTAAATCCCTGTGCTCTCGCTGTTCTAACTTTGATGCTTATTGCTATTCTTACCTATAATCCAAAGAATAAAAAAAATATTTTGCTAGCTGGACTGGCTTTTACTTGTTCTGTTTTTATTATGTATTTATTTTATGGTCTTGTTATTATCAAATTTTTTCAACTTGTTCAAGTTTTAACTTCTGTGAGAATTTGGCTTTATAAGATTCTTGGTACAGGAGCAATAATTTTGGGGTTCTTGAATATTAAAGATTTTATTAGATATAAACCAGGTAGCTTTGGAACAGAAATGCCTCTAGGAATGAGACCAAAACTTAAAAAAATAATGTCAAGAATAACAAGTCCAAAAGGCGCATTTAGTATAGGAATTTTTGTAACTCTCTTCTTACTGCCATGTACAATAGGCCCTTATGTTATAGCGGGAGGTATCTTATCAGCCTTTGAACTCATAAAAACAATTCCACCATTATTACTTTATAATTTAATTTTTGTTTTGCCAATGTTAATTATAACTATATTAGTATTTGCAGGCTTTGCTAAAATTGAAGATGTTTCTGGATGGAAAGATAGAAATATAAGAAGACTGCACTTAGTTGCAGGATTAATTATGGTGGCTTTGGGATTAGCCATGATTTTGGGTTTGGTCTAAAGATTCTGCTAAGAAAAATTTTTTAAATATCATTGGCATTAGAGCCAATAAAATTTTGTGTTTTTATCTTTCAGGAATACACATTCCATCAGCTTCACAAGAGTAATCATCTGGACATCCACACACATCACATCTTGGTATCAAAAATCCACCAAAATCACATAACCAGGGTTTAGCCTCTGAACACTCTCCAACTGGTGTGCCATCAGAACAATAAGCCATTTCTTGACCAGCTTCATAATCTTTTAAAAATTCATTACACATAAAAGCGCCTTCAACTATCATATCTTCGTCGTCATTAAATTTTGAAAGTTCATATTGAAAATTAATTTCTAATTTTTCTAACTCATCGCTATTATTATTCAAAAAATTTTTATAGTCTTTAATCTTATTTTTCCATTCAGAGCTATATTTTTGAATATAATCTTCACATAAACCCTTAAATGTTTCATCACTACAACTAGCACTTAATGCACAATCTTCAAGTTGCTCTGCTATCAGAATTTTGTCATTTATAAATACATCCCATTCAGCAGACTTTTCATTCCATTCATCTAAAAGTGCTTGGTTAACTTCAGCCACGCAACCAGCTATAAAAACAGCCAGAACTAACAAACCTAAAATTAATTGATACTTCACTTTACTCCTTTTTTTCATATGTTTTTCAAAAAGTAAAATACTTTATAAAAGTTTTGATTTTTTTTGTATTGGTGCGTTAGAGGGCACAGTCCATAAAATAAAAAAGATCTATAAAGTGTCTATAAAAATTTACAGAATTCTAACCGATAATTTTTTATATCTAAATGAAATACTATTTTTACTTTTATTAGTCTTTAGTTTAAAAAATGAAAAAAGAAAAATTAAAAAGAGGTTAAATAATGAAAAAACTGAAATTTAAATCGAGAGTTATTGGAGTTGCTGGAACAGCTGTGTCAGGAAAAGATACTGTGGCAGATTATCTTGTTAGCAAGTATGGTTTCAAAAAGATTGTTCTAAGTGATTATCTTAGACAAGAGGCAAGAAAAAGAAATCTTTCTTTAAATAGAGATTCTCTTCGAGATTTACAATATAAATTAAAAGAAGAATATGGTAGAGAATATCTTGTTGCTAAGGCAATAGAAACAATACAAAAAAAAGATCATATGAAAATGAAAAATGTTGTTATTGTTGGCTTAAGAGCACCAGAAGAAACAAAACTAGCCAAAGAAAAACTAAAAGCAAAAATAATTTTTGTTGATGCTAATCCATTTATTAGATATAAAAGAGCAAAATCCAGGAAGAGAATAGGTTTTGCTAAAACTTATGAACAATTTTTGCATGAAGAATCTCTAGAGAATGCTGCTTTTGATTTTCATAAAACAATTAAAATGGCTCATTTCAAGGTTGATAATACTTGCCCATTAAGAAAAACCTATGCACAAGTCAACAAAATAGCAAAAAAGCTGAAATTAAAGAAGATTTCTTAAAATATTTAAAATCGAAATAGAAATCAATTTATAAAAAGGTAATAAAAATGAATAATTTATTATTAATAATATTCTTACTATTTGCAGGACAAATTCTTGGTTCTTTAGTTGGATTAATAAAAAAACCAAAAAGAATTGTGTTGTACGGTTCTTTGGCATTTGCTGCTTCTATGATGCTAGGCATATCTTTTTTTCAATTAATACCAGAAGCTATGAAGATCACTCCTTTTTATTTAGTTGCAATCTCTTTTTTTCTTGGAATAGTGATCATGCGAGTTGTTGATAAAACTTTACCCCATATAAATCCTGAATTGATGAAAAAAGAAAAACCATCTGTTAAAAAAAGTGTTATTATGTTAGTGATTGGTATGGCCTTACATAATCTGCCAGAAGGACTTGCGATTGGGATTGGATTTGCTATAACACCTTCATTAGGAATTGCATTAGCATTAGGAATCGCATTACATGATACACCAGAAAACATTGCAACAATTGTCCCTTTATACAATTTAACTAAGAAAAGGATGAAATCTTTTCTGATAACATCAATAACAGTATTATTTGAGGTATTTGGCTTTGTCCTTGGTTACTTTATTTTAAGAGAGACACCTTTAGCTTTATTGGGAATTTCTCTTGCACTCGCAGCAGGTTTTATGACATATATCTCTATTGAAGAATTGATTCCTGCGGCGCAAATAAAAAAGAATTTAAAAGTAGGTCTTATCAGTATAATTTTAGGATTAGTATGTGTTTTATTAATCTGCCTTTTAGGATAATTAAAATTCAGAGTATCAAGAATTTTTATTGGTTTAAAAGTGAATTTATGGGCAAAAGCCTAAAAACCGAAACATTTAAAAGGTTATGAATATATATTCTTAATGTAAATATAGCTCACAAATGAATATAAATTCATTTGATTTGGGTTAATTAAATAGGATATGAATATAAATTCAAAATAATAAAATAAATTTGATGGAGGTTAAAAATGCCTAGAGGAGATAGAACAGGTCCAGATGGATTAGGGCCAATGACTGGAAGAGGATTAGGTTATTGCATAGGTTACAATAGCCCTGGATATACAAAAGGAATACCAATGGGTGGAGGCCGTGGTTTTGGAAGAGGTTTTGGTAGAGGATTTGGAAGAATGAGAATGATTCCAGTTCAGCAACCAATTCAACAAATGCCAATTCAACAATTACAGCCACAACAAATACAATTACAACAACCAATTCAAGAAAAACAATTACTAGAGCAAGAAAGAAGAGATATTGAACAAGAAATGAAAGTCCTAGAATTTGAACTTGAAAAGATCAAGGAAAGATTAAAAAGTCTTGAAAATAGAAAATAAATATAGAAAAAGGGAAGATGGATAAAGAGAGATTAAGACAAGCTTTAGCTAAAGCTTCGAGAGCCATGTATAAATCATTACCAATAGTTTTCGGAGTCATTATTTTAGTAAGTTTAGTGAATACTTTAGTTCCAAAGACATTTTTTACAATACTTTTTCAAAAAAATATCTGGATAGATTCTTTTATTGGAAGTGCTATAGGAAGCATTCTTGCTGGAAACCCAATAACAAGTTATGTGGTTGGTGGCGAGTTTCTTAAACAAGGAATCAGTCTTGTGGCAGTTACAGCCTTTCTAGTTTCATGGGTAACTGTAGGCATGGTTCAGTTACCTGCTGAAATAATGTTATTAGGTAAGAAATTTGCAATTTTAAGGAATGTTAGTGCCTTTGCCTTAGCAATAATAGTTGCTTTAATTACAGTTTTAATCTTATCTTTTTTATAAAATGAAAAATAAAAATAAAAAAAATAAAATAAAAAAGAAAGGAAAAATAGAAATGAGTCATAGCCAGTGGTATTTTCTTGGCATAGTTATTTTAATAAGTATAATTGTTTTTTTAGTAGTGCCTGAATCTTTTAATCCTAGTTTGGGGTTCTTTTTAACAATTTTAAAAAAAATAATCCCAATTTTTTTCATTGTTTTTGTTTTAATGTTTTTGATTAATTTTTTAATTAGTCCAAAACAACTTGTAAGATATCTTGGTAAAAAATCAAAAATAGGGTGGCCAATTGCAATAATAACAGGAATAATATCAGTTGGCCCTATTTATATGTGGTATCCTTTGCTAAGTGATTTACAAAAAAAAGGAGTTAGAAATGGTTTTATTGCAACTTTTTTATATAATAGAGCAATAAAAATCCCTTTAATACCATTAATTATTTTTTATTTTGGTCTTGCTTTTACTATTGTTTTGACTTGTGTGATGATAATGGCCTCTGTTTTTCAGGGCTTAATTATAGATAAAATTTTAAAAATAAAAAAAGGAGGTTAAAAAAAATAAAAATGAAAATAGCTATAAGTTCAACAGAAGAAGGACTTGAAAGTCAAGTTAATGCAAGATTCGGAAGATGTCCTTATTTTGTTATTGTTGAGATTGAAGACAAAAAAATAAAGAGTGAAAAGACAATCAAAAATACAGCTACAGCTCAATTTGGTGGAGCCGGTATAACAGCAGCCCAACTTATTGCAAATGAAAAAGTTAATGCAATAATAACAATGAATATAGGACCAAGAGCTCTTGGTGTTTTCCAGCAACTAAGCATTGAAATATATCAAGGCTCTGGTAAAATAAAAGACGTTGTGCAACAATTCATAGATGGAAAGTTAAAAAAAATAAGTGCAGCAACAGGCCCGATGTTTATGGGTACTGATAAAGGAAGATAAAAGAATTTAACTTAACAGTATTCAAATGAAAAAAATAAATTTATTAGTATTAGCTATTCTAATTTTATTAGCTTTATTAGCATTATTTTTAGTAAAGCCAATCAAAAAAACTGAAGAAAAAATGCCTGTAAATATGATTAACATAACAAATGTAACTAATATAAGTTTAATTACAGTTTATGATAATTATCAGCATAATTCAGAACTAAAGACAGGTTTTGGTTTTGGATGTGTTATTAAAACCAAAGACAAAAATATTCTATTTGATACAGGAAGTGAAAGTCTAACACTAATTGGAAATATGGAAAAATTAGGAATAAAGCCAGAAGAAATTAATATAATTGTACTTTCACATATTCATGGAGATCATGTTGGAGGATTATTGGGATTTCTTGAAAAAAATTCTAATGTAACAGTTTTTATTTTAGATAGTTTTCCCAAATCATTTAAAAATGAAATCAAACAAATGGGAGCACTAATAGTAGAAGTAAATAAGGAGATTGAAATAGAAAAAGGAATTTATTCAACAGGCGAGCTAGGAATACTGATAAAAGAACAATCTTTAATTATTAATACAAAAAAAGGTCTTGTTATTGTAACAGGCTGTGCTCATCCTGGAATTATCAATATAATAAAAAGAGCAAAAGAATTAACTAACAAAGAAGTTTATCTTGTGATTGGTGGTTTTCATTTAAGTGGAGCAAGTGATTCTGAATTAAAAAATATTATAGAATCATTTAGAGAGATTCATGTTAAAAAAGTGGCTCCTTGTCATTGTTCAGGAGACAGGTGCAGAGAGCTCTTCAAACAAGAATATAAAAATGATTTTATATCAAATGGAGTTGGAAAAATAATTGAAATATGAAAATGAGATGGTATTTAAGAAGTAAAATTCATAATGCAACAGTTACCGAAGCTAAAATAAATTATATGGGGAGTATAACAATAGATTCTGCTTTGATAAAAAAAGCTGGTTTTCATCAAGGAGAAAAAGTAGCAGTATGGGATATTACAAATGGTGAAAGACTGGAAACTTATATTATAGAAGGAAAAAAGAATTCAGGAATAATTTGCATGAATGGTGCTGCTGCAAAGAAAATTAAAAAAAGTCATATTATAATCATAGCTGGTTTTGAACTTTCAAATAAAAAGATTAGACCAAAAATAATCCTTGTTAACAAAAATAATAAGTTTATTAAATATTTAAATAAAAAATGAGTAGATTAGAAAATTACCAAAAAATAAGGAAGGAAATTCCAGATTATGTAACTATAGTTTTAGCTGGAAAGACAAGAACGCCTAAAGAAATTAAAGAAATTATTGATGCAGGAGCAACAGATATAGGAGAAAATTATGTTCAAGAAGCTGAATCTTTATATAATTCTCTTGGTGAAACAGCAAAAAAAATTAGATGGCATATGATAGGCCATCTACAGACAAACAAGATAAACAAAGCTCTTAAGATTTTTGATGTTATACAAACTGTTGATTCTTTAGAAAAAGCAGCTGCTATCAATAAAAGAGCAGAGGGGATAGGAAGAGTAATGTCTGTTTATATAGAAATAAATATTGGTAGTGAAATAACAAAAGCTGGTATAAAGCCAGAATACGAAATTATTGAAAACTTAGCTAAAGAAATATCAAAACTTGAAAATTTAAATTTAGAGGGTTTAATGACTATGGGTCCTAGATTTGGAAATCCTGAAGATAGTAGATTATATTTCAAAAAGACAAGAGATATTTTTAAGAGACTCAAGGGCCTAAATTTGCCAAAAGTAAATATGAAGACATTATCTATGGGCATGTCAAATTCATATAGAGTAGCAATAGAAGAAGGGAGTAATATGGTCAGACTAGGAACAATTGTGTTTGGAGAAAGAAAATAAATGAGAATTGCTATAACTGGGGGTAAAGGAGGAACAGGAAAATCAACTATAGCAACAGCCTTAGCTGTTGAATTAGCAAAGAAAAGTAAAATCCTCCTAATTGATGCTGATATTGACTGCCCAAACGATCATATAATTCCTAATATAAAAAGAAAAAAAATTAAAGATATTTTTCAATCAATTCCTAAGTTTGATTTTAAAAAATGTAAAAAATGTGGTAAATGTGCAGAAGTTTGCAAAGCAAATGCTATTGTTTTTGTAAAAGGAAATTACCCAATATTTATTTCTGAACAATGTATTGGCTGTTCTGCATGCATGATTGCTTGTCCTGAAAAAGCTATAAGCAAAGACAAAAAGAAAATTGGAACCATATATAAAGGAAAAAATTATGGTATAAATTATTTTTCTGCTGAGTCAGAAATTGGAGTAGAAGAAGAATCTCCTATAGTAAATGCTTTAAAAAAATATATAAAATCTCTAGAAGAAAATTACAATCATATTTTAATTGATACTTCTCCCGGAACTCACTGTAATGTTATTTCTGCTTTACAAGGTTGTGAATTAGCTTTTTGTGTTACAGAACCTACACCTCTTGGAGCTCATGATTTAAGTTTAATTTTAGAATTATTAAAAAAATTGAAAATTCCTGCTAGAATTATTTTAAATAGAGCAGATATTGGAAATAAAAATCTTATTGGAGAAATAGTTAAAAAATATGATACAGAAATTATTGCCGAAATTCCTTATAATAAAAAAATTTTGGAAGCTTATTCAAGAGGCGAACCAATCAAAGAAAAAAATATAAATAAAATCACAAGATTTTTGGAAAAATGAAGGTTCTAACAATTTTATCAGGAAAAGGAGGAACTGGGAAAACAACATTATCAGCATCTCTTGCAGTATTATTAGCCAAAAAAAAGAAAATAATTGTAGCAGATTGTGATGCAGATGCCCCTAATTTGGGATTAGCTTTAGGTTTGTTTGATAAAAATTTTTTATCTTGGCAAAAAGTTCAAACAAATGAAAAAGCTGTTCTTGATGAGAAGAAATGTGAAGGATGTAAGAAATGTTTAGAAGTTTGTAATTTTGGTGCAATAGGATGGAATAATAAAAAAAATAAACCAATTTTTAATTCTATGTTGTGTGAAGGTTGTGGAAGTTGTATGTTAATTTGTCCAAATAATGCAATTAAATTAGTTAAAGTTAAAAATGGAAAAGTTGGAATTGCAAATTCAAAATATGGATTTAAATTTATATCTGGACAATTAAAGGTGGGTGCAACAGGAAGTGGGAAAATTGTTAGTTTAATAAAAGATAAAACTGAAAAACTTGGAAAAAAGGAAAAAGCAGAAATTATGCTCGCAGATTCTGCTGCAGGTGTTGGATGTCCTGTTATAGCATCTATACAAGGTTCTGATTATGTTATTGCAATAACAGAACCAACTCCAAGTGCTTTAAATGATTTAAAAAGAGCTTTAAGAACAGTAGAGCATTTTAGAATTCCTTATGGAATTGTAATAAATAAATGGGATCTAAATAAAAATTTCAGTAAAAAAATTGAAGAATTTGCCGAAAAATATAAAATCCCTATTTTAGGAAAAATCCCTTATGATAAACAATTTGTTAATGCATTAGTTAATCTAAAACCGATTGTTGTTTTTGATAAAAGATTTGAACCAATATTCACTAAAATTCTAAGTAAATTAAAAATAAAATAAAGAAAAATAAATATAGAAAAAAATAGAAAAAATGCCAAGAAGAAGATGCAGAAGAAGAATTAGTTATTTACCTAGAATTAGTCATTTTGCTCCTGTTGGGGGCCCAATAATGCCAGATGAGATTAATCTTACACTAGATGAATTTGAAGCTATTCGTCTTAAAGATTTTGAAGGGTTTGAACAGGAAAAAGCAGCTGAAAAGATGGATATTTCACAACCAACTTTTCATAGGCTTGTTTTGGAAGCAAGAAGAAAAGTGGCTGATGCTCTTGTTAATAATAAAATATTAAAAATTCAAGGAGGTGAATATAAAATGGCAAATGGAAATGTAGGTAGAGGATTAGGAAGAGGCCTTGGTCGTGGGGGAGGTTTTGGTGCTGGTAGAGGAGTAAGACCTGGAGTAGGACCCGGTGGTTTCTGTATATGTCCAAAATGTGGGAACAAACAACCAAAAATAATAGGCGTGCCTTGTACAGAGATAAAATGCGAAAAATGTGGAACTTTAATGGTTAGAGAATAAAAATTAAGGAAATATTTTTAAATAGTAAGTAACAAACAATATTATGCCTATTAAATTAGATATTGGAGATCCAAAATCAAAGAAGACTTTTCATGTAGAGACAAGCAGTGATGCTTTTATTGGTAAAAAGATAGGTGAGAAAATAAAAGGTGACATAATCAAAGAATTTTCTCTTGGAGATTATGAATTTATGATTACTGGAGCAACTGATAATGCTGGTTTTCCTGCTCTATCATTTGTGGAAGGTTCTGGAAGAAAAAAAGTCCTTCTTACAAGAGGCAAGGGTCTAAAAAAGATAAGAAAAAAGAAAAAATTAAAAAAACCTATCAAAGGATTAAGAAAAAGAAAAACTGTTCATGGTAATACAATAGATGATTCTATAGCGCAGATAAATCTTAAAGTTACAAAACAAGGTTCAAAGCCTCTAACAGAAATTTTGGGTAAAAAAGAAGAGGAAGAAAAGCCAAAAGAAACAACGCCAGAAATTAAGCCAGAGCAAAAAAAAGAAGAGGCTAAAGAAGAGAAGAAAGAAGAAACAAAAGAAAAATCCGAAGAAAAGAAAGAATAATCTCAAGGAAAAACTTCTCGATTTGGATAAGT
>DAOWHW010000022.1 GCA_030641225.1 archaeon
CCATTGTTCTGTTGCTCTAAAAATAACAGGATTATGACAGCGCCAGCAGAAAGGATATTCATGTTCAAGCTCACTCTCTCCAAGTAAAGAGTTTTTCTTTTTCAGAAGTTCATTTATTTTTATATCATCTTTTCTAGCAATTAATCCTCTAAATTTTTCTAGTTCAGTGAATTTCCCCTTTTCATCTAGTGTATTAAATGATGGAAGGTTATACTCAGAACCTACTTCAAAGTCCTCAGGGCCACAACCAGGAGCACAGTGCACTAAGCCAGAGCCAGCTTCTATTGTTACATATTGTTCAGAAAGTATGACTGTATGGACATTTTTGTGTTTCTTTTTTAGTTCATCATACTCTTTTTTTAGCTCTTCGTACAAAGGATGTTTATATTCTAAACCCTTTAGTTTTTCTCCTTTTATTTTTTCTATAATCTTGAATTTTTTTTTAAGAAGATTCATAACCGACTCTGCAAGATCTTCAGCAAGAATCCATATCTCATTATTTACTTTTGCTTTGACATAAATAATATTTGGATTCACCATAACTGCAAGATTAAATGGAATTGTCCAGGGTGTTGTTGTCCAGATTATTAGGTATTCATTCTTCTTGCTCATAAGTTGAAATTTTAAAAAGATACTTTGTTCTTTTATATTTTCATATTCAAGTTCATGTTTAGCTAAAGCAGTTTCACAACTAGTACACCAATGCATAATCTTTTTACCTTTGTAAAGTCTTTTTTGTTTGTGTGCTTGTTTAATAAGCCACCATTCATTTTCCATAAATTCATTTTTTATTGGCATATATGCATTATCATAATCCATCCAAATACCTAATCTCCATAAATCTTCTGACATTATATTAGCAAATTCTGTGCTAAACTCAATACAATGTTTAATGAATTTATCAATGCCAAAAGTCATTATAGCTGCCTTATCTAGAAATTGTAATTTTTTTTGTACAGCATTTTCAGTAGGAAGACCATGCATATCATAACCAGCTCTATCCCAAACATTAAATCCACTCATTCTCTTGAAACGCAAAGCTATATCTTTTAGAGCATTATTCCATGCCTGTCCGATATGTATTCTTCCAGAAGTATAGGGTGGTCCCTGTAAGAAATAGAATGGCTTACCTTTTTTATTCTTTTGTTTACTCTTTTTATAAGTATTATCTTTCTTCCAAAAATCTAAGATGTTACTCTCAGTTATTTTAGCATTATACATTTTTTATAAATATTCTTTTAAAAGTAAAGTCCAGTTATTCTTTTAAAGTTTTTTATTAATAAAAAAAAGAAAAAATAATATTGTGGTGATTACATTAGCTCTTCATCTTCCTCATAACCCCAGTCACCAAAATCTTCTTCACTACCTGTTTCATCACCAAAAATATCTTGTTCCTTCTCATCCACCTTTTCAGAAGACTCTTCACTAGATGTTGGAAGCTCTTTCTTTTTTTCAATTCTTCTTTCTTTAGTTTTTATTGCTTTTGTCTTTACTCTTTTTTCCTTTTTAGCTTTCTTTTTCTTCTTTCTCTTTTTTACCTTTTTTTTGGATTTTTTCTTTTTTATTTTTGATTTCTTTTTTAGCATTTTAACTATCACCTGATAAATGTGCAATGAGAAAACGTCTTTATAAATCTTACTATGCCAGCTAAAACTAAGTAAGAAATTAGGAAAAAATAAATAAAATAAATTAAAAAATAAATTAGTCCCTAGCCTTTCATTGGCGCGGCAAAAATTTCATCAGGTGTTAATAATGAAATTGCAACTTTGTCTGCTATTATTTCTACCTTAATGATCTTTTCTGGATTCTTTAGGTCAACTTTTTGTTTATCTACAGCATCTGTCAACTTAATTATTAGATCTTTAGGATATTTTTGTGTTGCTTTTCTCTTTGCAAGATCCATCTTCCACTTTTCCTCTGTTCCAATTCCTTTTTGTATTTTCTTTATACAATTTTGCATATCTTTTATATCTGATTTACACCATTGATCAACTGGCCACCAATAGAATGTATACTTGAATTTACCCTTATCTACATCCTTCAATGCTTTAACAAGATTTTTAGCATTTCCAGTACTTATCTCTGCTAAACCTTCTTCAGTTTTTACTAGTTTTGCCTTTTTACCTGTTTCTTTTACAATTGCATTTATTTCTGCTTTTGCAGATTCCTCATGCACAGGATCAAATGTTATTAATAAATTAGCGTCTGCCATTTTGTACCTCCTAATGCACAATATAAAAGATAATATAAATAATTTTCTCTATCTGGCAAATTGTAGTTATCACTTGAAAGTAGATAGTAAACGAAAGGTTTATAAATAATTAATCTCTTATTTAAATATCTGAAACTAAAATGAAACCTTTAATAAAACGATGGCTTGCAACACTATTGTTCTTAGCAGGCTTAGGCTTAAGTTATAATTCTACAGCTTTTGCTGGAGGACCTGATTATATTAAAAATAACTCTATAAAAAAGAAGATAATTAAAGATTATTCTAAAAAAAATACACTTAGAACAGAAAAACAGATTATTGATGGTAAAACTTATCTTAAATTTTTTGGCCATATGGATTATGGAGAACCAACACTTTCACACTCTCTTGCTAATGATCTAACCCATATTTATGGTCGTAAACCAACAGCTGAAGAGCTAAATAAAGCAATACAATATACAAAAATACTAACACCAGGAAGAACAAAAGATTATGTTACAACTTGTGATACGAATTATATTTTTGTTATAGATCAAGAAACAGGAAAGTTAATAGATTTTAAGATTAAAAAACCAAAATCAAAAGTTAAGCCAAAACCAGAACTAAAGCCAGAACTAAAGCAAGTAGAAAATAAAGCGCTATATAAGATAGATCAAGAGTATGAGGCTTTAAATAATCTTTATTTTTCAGAGAAATGGGCTAGGGCTAAAGACATTGAGAATGATACTTTATATACAACTACTACAGCTAAATTAGGGGGTAGTTGGAGAGCTTACAAAGATAAAGACTTAACCTTAAGAGTTAGTGGAGAATTTGATATATTAAATGAAAAAAATGGCGAAAGTGAAAACTATAATGGTTTTAAAATAAGAGCAGAAGCTTTTAATCCAAACATTGGCGGCGGTTTAGAATATAGAGTTGCTAATAAGAATGCAAATGAGAATGAAACAGATAATATAATTCTTGGTATTCTAAAAGCTGGAGTTGGTTCAGGAAATAAAAGTGATAGATGGGGAGAATTTGCTGCTGAATTTGAAGTGGATGTAGGTACAGACCAAAACTTAGATATTATAGGAGAAACTGGAGCTAGAATTTATTGGAGTCCAACAGATAATTTTGGAATTTATGCCCAGATTAGAAGAAATCTTCCTTTCCCAAACTCAAAAAACAAACCAGTAAATGAATATAATTTTTTGGCTGAAATTGGAAAAAAAGCTAAATTATTATTTGGTGTAGGATCTAAATTAAAACCTATTTTAAATGAAGAGTGGGAAGATAAAACTCTTGGGTACATAACAGACAGAACAGATATAACCTATCTTATTGGAGCAAGTTTCTCTGTTAACCATGAAGATGAATTAAAGATTGGTATTGAACTAGATGCTAGTTCTGAGAAACCTTGGGATTTTTATGATGAGGGCTCAATAAGAATAGGAGCAAAATATCTTATTGGCGCTAATAAATACAAAAATAAGAAAAATAAATAAATAGATTTTCTAAATTTTAAATTTATTTTTTGATATAATTTTATTCTTATTTTATTTATTTTGCAGCTGCTCTTCGTTGTTTTCTCTTACGTTTTTCTCTCTTCATTCTCTTTCGTTGCCACTTCCATCTCATCTGTTTCTTTTTTTTCCAGCGTCTTGAGCTGCGTTTCATTTTTTCTTTATTTTTTTAGAGCTTTTTTA
>DAOWHW010000011.1 GCA_030641225.1 archaeon
GATGATTATAATAAACTTGAAAGATCTTACAAGGATGGAAAAATACACCCTCTTGATTTAAAGAATTCAGTGACTGAATATTTAGAGAAAATAATTGCGCCAATAAGAAAGAATTTTGAGAAATGAGAACAAAGACAAAAATTCCTTCTGTTCTAACAAAAGACGAAATACTTAAGTTGCTAGAAAGTGCAAATACTAAAAAGACTAAGCTTATGCTTTCTTTCCTTTATGCAACTGGTATGAGAGTAAGTGAGTTAACAAATCTAAAAAAAGAAGACTTGCATTTTGATGAGCAAATAGGCTATATTAGAAAAGCTAAAGGTAAAAAAGACAGAATTTTCAGAATTCCAAATCATTTAATAGAAGATCTAAGAAAAAGAGCAGAAAACTCAGAAAAATACATTTTTCCAGGTTCAAAAGGCAAAATGACTAATAGAAATATACAAAGAATAGTTCAAACAACATTAAAAAGAGCACAAATACAGAAAAAAGTCACTCCTCATACCTTAAGACATAGCTATGCAACACATCTTCTTGAATCTGGAGTAGATATAAGAAAAATTCAAGTCTTGCTAGGACATGAAAATCTGGCAACAACTGAAATCTATACGCATGTTTCAAATGAAGAAATTAAGAAAATAGAAAGCCCTCTTGATTCATTAATGAAACAAACAAAAAAACAAGAGCAAGAGGAGGAAGAAAACAAAGAAAAAGAAGAAAATAAAGAAGAAGAAAAAGAAAATAACGAAGAGAAAGAAAAACAAGAAAATAAAAACAAAAAATGAGCCTAGATAATTTAGTTTTAGGACAAGATAATGGTTATGTAATTATTTTTTCAGCGGGTTTATTTACTACAAAAGAAGAAACTAAAGCTCTGATTCCAAAATCCTTAGAAGAAAGAGCTAAAATTATTATTCCAAAATTAACTGGAAAAAATGGAGAGCCTTTTTCTATTGAAAAAGACATTAATATAATAAAAGAAATTATGCAAGAGACTTTTGAAGAAAGAATTTATCTTGCTGGTTGGAGCTATGGTGGTTATATTAGTGCTATAGCAGCTACCAAAATTAATCCAGATGCTATTCTTCTTTTTAATCCAATTAACTCTCTCAAAGATTCTATATCAAATATTTTTCCTCAAAGATATAAAGGAATTCTTAGAACATTCATTAATTCCAGTATCCTTAAATCTTTAGACAAGTTATTTTTGAAATTTATATCCTCTAAAAAAACTGATGGCCTCTATTTCAGAGATCTAAAAATATCTATAAAAAGTTTAAAAGAGATTAGAAAGTCCCCATTCTTAAGATATATTGCTCCTCAAATAGGGTGCCCTGTTCTTATTATTCATGGTAGAGAAGATCAAATTTCTAAATATGGTAATTCAATTGTTTTTTATAAAAACTTAAAAATAAAAGATAAAAGAATTATTACTCCAAAAAATGTCTCGCACCAAATTACTGATTATAAAGATTTAGACACAAAGTTAGGTAAATGGCTGGATAATCATAAACAAAAATTTACAATTAATCCTTTTTTCTATCTCCTAAAATCAAAAAAGGAAAAACAAGACAAAAGTATTCACAGAAAAATTTAAAAATTCAAACACCTTAATATTTTAGAGGTGATCAGAGCCTCAGCGGTTTCTGGGGAATATAAAATGAAGGAAGTTAGATACCAAAAATTAATTGAAATAGTAGAAGGAAAGGTAATGAGATTATCTAATTCTGGAACACTAGAAGAGTTTGGTTTAAAAATAAAGATAAAAAATACCCAAGCAGATTCTCCTATAAAAATATTAAGATGTGCTTATGATCTAGCTCATGCGCCTGTGCGTTTTGGTGATCATATTCGCGCGTATTATCTTAAAGCTGAAAAGGTAATCACAAAGTATGGTTTCATGGGCCAGACTATTTCAAGTTATTTTGTTCCTAGACAACCAAAAAAAGAGGAATGGGTTGAAAAAATAGAAATTTTGAATGATGGCAAGGTTGTTGCAACATATGGTTCTATAAAGGATAGAATAGTTAAATTAAAAAGTAAAGAAAAATAAAATGTCATTAGAAAACCTAAAAGGTATAAAAGAAATTTTTTCAACAACAAATAAAAAAGAAGTTAATAAAATGTTAGAGGGAGATAAATGGCATCTTATAGATATTAAAGTAGGACAATATTCTGATGTTGAAGTACGCGGAAGAGAAGAAAAACAAGCATATATTCCAGTTCTAGATTACCAGATAATTTATATTTTAGGAAAA